>NZ_LYSO01000034.1:0-54241 GCF_001728935.1 Pseudomonas sp. AP42 | reverse complement strand
GGTTACCGTTTGCTGCGACAGCTTACAACGTTGTGTAGATACTATGCTGCGATAGCGGTGGTTCAGTTAAAGATTCACTAGCTGACACACCGCCTTCGCGGGCAAGCCCGCTCCCACATTGGGTTTTGCAGTGGCATTAGAGGTGGGTGCTGAGCCAGGAGATGGCCAGGGCCAGGCCAAGGCAGGCGAACCCGACGCGGTACGCCAGACGATGCGCCCGTTCGGTGTGCGTATCCAGAAACAACATCGGCTGGTCGATAGCGCGCTCTTCGCTGCGCAGGGCCAGGTCGGCCATTGCACGCTGGGCATGCAGGCGGGTGATGAACAGCACCCAGGCGCCCGAGCAGGCAACCAACAGGGCAACAATATTAATGAGCAGTGCGGGCAGCGCCATCGCAAACCTCGGTGAACCAGTGTTCGGGTATCAGTCCAGATACACACCTGAACGACAGTCGCCTCCTGCGCCTTTAATGCTCCTTCCCCATGGACGGCTAATGTATCCAGTAATTTACGCCGTCACCTGAACGTCACCTTAACAAGCCACTCTGTTGCCCTTCGACGCTTGAGGAGCTTGTCATGTTGCATGCGCAAAACCAGGATCGGCTGTACCTGATCGCCCAGAGCGAGGAACAGGAGGCGCTGATCGGCAGCCTCGCGTTCAACGTTCAGGACCGCCATTGGCTGGTGTATTGCGCCCTCGGCGGGCACCAGCATGCCGACCTGCCGGAGCTGGATTTGCTCACCGGTGTGAGCATGCTGGACTTTTATGTCGATACGGCGGCATGACCAAACGCCAGGCGCAAAAAAACCGGGCTCAGCGATGAGCCCGGTTTTTTGTGTGCGGCTTATTGCGCGCTGAGCAGTTGACCGATGCTTGGGTCCTTGAACAGACGGGTCAAGGCATCGCTGAGCACGTCGCTGACCAGCTTGGTGTTGGTTTCCTGGTTGGGCGACATGCCGAAACGCTGGTTGAGCGAGGCGGCGTAGCGGCCACTGTAGCGGCGGGTACCGGCGCTGACGTCGGACTTGAAGGTGGCGCCGATGGAAGCCTCGGTCACATACAGGCCGTCTTTGGGCGACTGGTATTTCAGCTCGGCCAGGGTCACGGTCAGTTGCGGCACGCCTGGCGAGTTGGTCGGCGTAAAGCCCAACAAGCGCACGGCGGCTTCAGCCTGGGCCTGCAACTTGGGCAGCACATCCTGGCCGGTCACCGAAATCAGTGCGGTCTCAGGATACAGGCCGCCACGCGAGCCCAGGGTTGGCGACGGACGACCGTCGACCACGCGTACCGACACCGGCTGGCCATGGCCTACCGCAGCCAACGGCGCAGTGACTTTAGGTTGCGGGCTGAGTTGTTGCGGGCTGTTGGCGCAGCCGACAAGGGTCAAACTGGTCACAGTGATCAAACCGAACAACAGGCGTTGCAACATCGCATTTCTCCAGGACTAGGTGCAGACAGGTCGCCAGTATAACGGTGCACGCGCGCCACTCACCAGCGATCCTGAACGGCGGCTGAAGCCGCTGTGCAAATTACAAATTCGCATAAATTCGTCACCCCAGTGTCATGCCACACTGGCAATCTTCAAGCATGTAACACACCAGGTACACAGCCATGCGCCTTCTCAAGACCCTGTTCATGTCGCACGCCCGTCATCGCCACTTTGCCCTGCTCGATGCTCACGGTCATTGCCTGGCCTTCAAGCAGTGCAGCCTGCCGCCCGTCGGTGAAGGCTGGGTGGAAGTGACCGAGACTCACCTGGGCTGGATGCACCGCCCACTGCCCGCCAGCGCCCGGGTCAGCCCGCAGGTTTTTCGCCCACGGCACCGGCAAGCGTTGGCCTCCTGACCGGCGCCCTAATAAAAGTCATAAAACACGCCCATTTCCCTGGCGTTCTTCGCTACAATCTCCCCCCGATTATAAGGACGTCTCCTGATCGGGCCTCGCAGCATCGTTAATGCCCAGGCATTAGCCCCCAAAATCGCCCACAGAGAGCCGCCCACACAGATCGAGTGAAGCTGGCGTGCTTGCTGTTTCCTTTGCAAACCACCCCGTCTTTTATCGAATCTGCCAGAGCTGCCATTGCGCTCGGCCACTTGAGTTGTTTGCCCGTTTTGCCGCGTGTCGGCAGAGGTTTGCGGGCCAGGTGCCAGGCTGGGGCAGCCCTTTTTTGAGGTTCACGTCTTCAAAAGAGCGTGAAAAAACGGGTTTTCACAACTTCACAAGAGTGTGGCGAGCAAATGAATAGTTTGGCGTTTGTACAAGCACCATCAGCGTCTGGAACAGCCCAATTACACAGGACCGAGCACGCCTCAAAAACCGGAGCTTGAGCCTGTCCGCTACGGATTGGTTGCACGAATCGCACGCTTTGACCATAAGTCGAATTGCCACAGGCGCCCATGAATGCGTTCATAGGCAGATTAGCCCGGCAGGAAGCGTGTGCTGAAGTTGCAAAGAATTGCGAATCGGACATGGCGATCCTGGCCATGGGTAACCTGGGGCAACACGTGAACCGCCCCGTCACTCCTGGCAGCCATGCCGACAATTTGGTGCTGCAGATTTTGGAGACGCGTTAAATGGCGCATAACGAAGCAGTCGACGTAGTACTGGTAGGGGCCGGCATCATGAGTGCCACCCTGGCCGTACTGCTCAAAGAGCTCGACCCCGGCCTCACGCTGGAAGTCGTTGAGCTGATGGATTCGGGTGCCGCGGAGAGTTCCAACCCGTGGAACAACGCCGGTACCGGCCACGCGGGGCTGTGTGAGCTGAACTACACGCCGCAGGCCGCCGATGGCTCCATCGACATCAAGAAAGCCGTGCACATCAACACCCAGTTCGAGGTGTCGAAGCAGTTCTGGGCTTACCTGACCAAGAAGGGCACCTTTGGCTCGTCCAAGTCGTTCATCAGCCCGGTGCCGCACCTGAGCTTCGTGCAGGGCGACAAAGGCGTGTCCTTCCTCAAGAAGCGCTTTGAGACCCTCAGCCAGCACCACGCGTTTTCGGACATGCACTACACCGAAGACCGCAGCGAAATGGCCGAGTGGATGCCGCTGATGATGCCGGGCCGCCCGCTCGACGAAAAAATCGCCGCCACCCGCGTGATGAACGGCACCGACGTCAACTTTGGCGCCCTGACCAACCAACTGCTCGGCCACCTGACCAGTTCGCCAGACGCCCAGGTCAAGTACTGCAAGCGCGTGACCGGCCTCAAGCGCAACGGCGCTGGCTGGACCGTGAGCATCAAGGACGTCAACAGCGGCAACAGCCGTGACGTCGATGCCAAGTTTGTGTTCCTCGGCGCTGGCGGTGCGGCGCTGCCGTTGCTGCAGGCCTCGGGCATCGAAGAAAGCAAAGGCTTCGGCGGCTTCCCGGTGAGCGGCCAGTGGCTGCGTTGCGACAACCCGGAAGTGGTCAAGCAGCACCAGGCCAAGGTCTACAGCCAGGCAGCCGTGGGCTCGCCACCGATGTCCGTGCCACACCTGGACACCCGCGTGGTGGATGGCAAGAAATCCCTGCTGTTCGGGCCATACGCCGGCTTCACCACCAAGTTCCTCAAGCACGGCTCGTTCCTTGACCTGCCGATGTCGATTCGCGCCGGCAACATCGGCCCGATGCTGGCCGTGGCCCGCGACAACATGGACCTGACCAAATACCTGGTCAGCGAAGTGCGCCAGTCCATGGAACAGCGCCTGGAATCCCTGCGCCGCTTCTACCCCGAGGCGAAAGCCGAAGACTGGCGCCTGGAAGTGGCCGGCCAGCGCGTGCAGATCATCAAGAAAGACCCGAAGAAAGGCGGCGTGCTGCAATTCGGCACCGAGTTGGTCGCAGCCAAGGACGGTTCGCTTGCGGCGCTGTTGGGTGCCTCCCCAGGCGCCTCGGTGACCGTCTCGATCATGCTGGAGTTGATCGAGCGTTGCTTCCCGCAGAAAGCTGCCGGTGAATGGGCCACCAAGCTGCATGAGATCTTCCCGGCGCGCGAGAAAGTGCTGGAGACGGACGCCGAGCTGTATCGCAAGATCAACACGCAGAACAACATCAGCCTTGAGCTGGTGGACCCTGTAGGCGCGAGCTCGCTCGCGAAAAACGTCAACGATAACGCAGCGCAAGTGGATTAACGCAGCGCTCCCGGGCTCTTCACGAGCAAGCTCGCTCCTCCCGTTAAAAGCAAAACGCCCCGGACTCTTATGAGGCCGGGGCGTTTTTTGTGGCTCGGATAATCAGCCGCGGGCGTTGTCGATCAGCTCGATGTATTCGGCGGCGTTGCGCTGGTCCTTGATCAGGTCGACGAAGGTCTGGCCATGCTCGTCCTGGCCATCCAGGTCCAGGCCTGCTTCTTTGAAAAAGCCCAGGAAACGCTCGAAGTCGTCGATACGCAGGCCGCGATAAGCCTTGATCAGTTTGTGCAGGGACGGCGACGTCGCATCAACCGGCTCGAAGTCCAGGAACAACTTGATCTGGTCGTCACCGATTTCGTCGCCAATCACCTGTTTCTTATCTTTACGCATTACCGACTCCAGCCTGCAGACATTTACACGGGGTTTGAAGTCTACCTGCGCGACGCCGGATGTGGGAGGGGGCTTACCCTAATACCTGTAGGAGCGAGCTTGCTCGCGAAAAGCTCAAAGGCGCCGCGTTTATTCAGAAAGCACGCGGTAGCGTTGACGTTTTTTTCGCGAGCAAGCTCGCTCCTACAGAAGGGCACATTTGGATTTCAGTCGAACTGGGCAAGCATCCAGCGATGGTACTCGACCATACCTTCTGCGCCTTCCCGGGGTGCCCAGTCGGCCAGCTCACCTTCACCGACAGCGCGGTAAGGGCCAGCCTTGCATTCAAACATGATGCTGTCCGGCTCAAGCACTACCAGGCCATGGAACACGCCGGGCGACAGGTCGACGCCCTGGCATTCCCCGCCCGCTTCCAATACACGCGTGCTCAATACCTCACCTGTCTCGCTGAAAATCAGGATACCCAGGCGCCCTTTGAGCACCAGCAAGGTCTCCGCCTTATCGGCGCTCAGGTGACGGTGCGGCTGCACATAGGTGCTGGGCTGCAAGCCGACCGCCATGCGATGACAAGGCTCTTGCATCTCATGGAAGTTAACGTTTTGACGGCCACGGGGATTGGCGGCCGCTTTCTCGGCCAACTCGGCAAACAGCGTCTGATCAAGAAAGCGGGCCATCAATTACATTCCTTTAACGGCGTAGATGCCATTGGCGTTACGCCAGTAGCCTTTGTAGTCCATGCCATAGCCGAAGATATAACGGTCGACGCACGGCAGCCCGACAAAGTCGGCTTTCAGCTCTGGGCGCGCCTTGCGGTCGTGGTCTTTGTCGATCAGCACGGCGGTGTGCACTTTGCGTGCGCCGGCATGTTTGCAGAAGTCGATGATCGCACCCAGGGTGTGACCTTCATCGAGGATGTCATCGATGATCAGCACATCGCGGTCGATGAACGACACTTCCGGTTTGGCCTTCCAGAACAAGTCACCGCCGCTGGTTTCATTGCGATAGCGGGTGGCGTGCAGGTAAGAGGCTTCCAGCGGGAACTGCAGATGAGTGAGCAATTTGCCAGCGAAGATCAGGCCACCGTTCATCACGCAGAAGACCACCGGGTTGGTGTCGGCCATTTCGCGGGTGATGTGCGCGCCGACCTTGGCGATCGCTGCTTCGACTTGCGCTTCGGTGTACAGGCAGTCAGCCTCGTGCATGATTTGACGGATATGCTCGAGATCAGCAGACATGGCGCTCTCCAAGGGGGTGCTGTGGCAAGAAAAGCGGGCGAAGGTACGCTTCTCGTGCGCTCCAATCAAGCCTTTATGGACTAACGTACTTGATGTCTATAGGACAACACCCTCGGATAGATTAATCTAGGCCGGTTTTTTTGCCCGCCGCCGGAGCCTTTCCTATGCCCACTCGCGAGATCCGCCACCCGCTGATCCGACACAAACTCGGCCTTATGCGCCGTGCCGACATTAGCACGAAGAACTTCCGTGAGCTTGCTCAGGAAGTCGGAGCGTTGCTCACTTACGAAGCCACCAAGGATTTGCCCCTGGAAACCTACGAGATCCCCGGTTGGGCCGGTCCCGTACAGGTGGAGAAAATCGCCGGTAAGAAAATTACCGTCGTCCCTATCCTGCGCGCCGGTATCGGCATGCTTGAAGGTGTGCTCAGCCTGATTCCGGGCGCCAAGGTCAGCGCCGTGGGCGTGGCCCGCAATGAAGAAACCCTGCAGGCCCACACCTACCTGGAAAAACTCGTCCCGGAAATCAACGAACGCCTGGCCATGATCATCGACCCGATGCTCGCCACCGGCAGTTCCATGGTTGCCACCATCGACCTGCTGAAAAAAGCCGGTTGCCGGGACATCCGCGCCATGGTGCTGGTGGCCGCGCCCGAAGGCATCGCCGCCGTCGAGAAGGCCCACCCGGATGTACAGATCTACACCGCATCCATCGATGAGCGCCTGAACGAACACGGCTACATCATCCCGGGCCTTGGCGATGCCGGTGACAAGATCTTCGGCACCAAGCAGAAGGACGCGTGAGCATGCAGGATGAATTCAACGACCCGCTTTGGCGCCAGATCCTGTCTGGCGCACAAATGCTCTTCGTAGCATTTGGCGCGCTGGTGTTGATGCCGCTGATCACAGGTCTTGATCCAAACGTCGCGCTGTTTACCGCAGGCCTGGGCACGTTGCTGTTCCAGGTGGTGACAGGGCGGCAGGTGCCGGTATTTCTGGCATCGAGCTTCGCGTTCATCACCCCGATCATTCTCGCCAAGGGCCAGTTCGGCCTGGCGGCGACCATGGGCGGGGTGATGGCGGCGGGTTTCGTCTATACGTTCCTGGGCCTGGCCGTGAAGGTCAAGGGCACCGGTTTTATCGACCGGCTGCTGCCGCCCGTGGTCATCGGCCCGGTGATCATCTCGATCGGCCTGGCCATGGCGCCGATTGCCGCCAATATGGCCATGGGCAAGTCCGGCGACGGTGCCGAGTTGATCCATTATCAGACCGCGATGCTGATCTCGATGCCCGCGCTGCTCACCACCTTGATCGTGGCCGTGTTCGGCAAGGGCATTTTCCGCCTGGTGCCGATCATTTCCGGCGTGCTGGTGGGCTTTGCCATGTCGTTCTACTTTGGTGTGGTCGACACGGCGAAAATCGCCGCCGCACCGTGGTTCGCCCTGCCCCACTTCACCGCGCCGGAGTTCAACTGGCAGGCGATCCTGTTTATCGTCCCGGTGGCCCTGGCCCCGGCGATCGAGCATATCGGTGGCGTGATTGCGGTAGGCAGCGTGACCGGCCGCGATTACCTGAAAAAGCCTGGCCTGCATCGCACGCTGCTGGGTGACGGTATCGCCACCACGGCTGCCGGCATGTTTGGCGGCCCGCCGAACACCACCTACGCCGAAGTGACCGGCGCCGTGATGCTGACCAAGAACTACAACCCGAAAATCATGACCTGGGCGGCAGTGTTTGCCATCAGCCTGGCGTTCATCGGCAAGTTCGGCGCGCTGCTGCAGAGCATCCCCGTGCCGGTGATGGGCGGGATTCTGTGCCTGCTGTTCGGCTCGATTGCTGCGGTGGGGATGAACACGCTGATTCGCCACAAGATCGACCTGGGCGAGGCGCGCAACCTGGTGATTGTGTCGGTCACGCTGGTGTTCGGGATTGGCGGTGTGCTGGTGGGTACCGGCACCGGCCCGGATGATTTCGGCCTCAAGGGCATTGCCCTGTGTGCGGTGGTAGCGATTGGCTTGAACTTGCTGCTGCCGGGCAATGATGGCTGGAAGAACAAGAAGCCGGATGATGAGCCGCTGATCTAAGTTTTCTGGTGTAGCTGATGGCCTCATCGCGGGCAAGCCCGGCTCCCACAGGGAAATGCAGCATCCTGTGGGAGCCGGGCTTGCCCGCGATGAGGCCCTTACAGCCTGTAAAAATTAGAGCTCGCCGAGCCCGTCGATCAGCGCCTGGTTCTGCTCCGGCGTCCCGATACTGATCCGCAGGAACTGGGCAATCCGCTCCTGCTTGAAGTGCCGCACAATCACCCCTTGCTCACGCAACTTGGCGGCCAGCCCTGCAGCATCATGCCGCGGGTGACGCGCGAAGATGAAGTTCGCCGCCGACGGCAACACCTCAAACCCCTTGCTCTCTAATTGCGCGACGACCTGGTTGCGGCTGTCGATCACCCACTGAGTGGTCTTCTCGAAGTATTCACGGTCGTCAAACGCGGCCGCCGCGCCAACAATCGCCAACCGATCCAATGGGTAGGAGTTGAAGCTGTTCTTGACCCGCTCCAGCGCCTCGATCAGGTCTGGGTGGCCCACGGCCAGGCCTACGCGCAAACCGGCCAGTGAGCGCGATTTGGACAGGGTCTGGGTCACCAGCAGGTTCGGGTAACGATCGACCAGGCTGATGGCAGTTTCGCCGCCGAAGTCGATATAGGCTTCATCGACCACCACCACCGAATCCGGGCTGGCCTTGAGGATCTGCTCTACCGCGTCCAGCGCCAGTACGCAGCCGGTGGGCGCGTTCGGGTTGGGGAAGATGATCCCGCCGTTGGGCCTGGCATAGTCAGCGGCGCGAATCTGGAACTGCTCGTCCAATGCCACCGCGTCGAACGTGATGCCGTACAGGCCGCAGTACACCGGGTAGAAGCTGTAGCTGATATCCGGGAACAACAGCGGCAGATCGTGCTGGAACAGGCCATGGAAGATGTGCGCCAGGACTTCATCGGAACCGTTGCCCAGGAACACCTTGCCGGCGTCGATCCCGTAATACCTGGCCACGGCCTGCTTGAGCAGGTCGCTGTTGGGGTCTGGGTACAGGCGCAAGTTGTCGTTCAACTCGGCCTGCATTGCCGCCAGCGCCTTGGGCGATGGGCCGTAGGGGTTTTCGTTGGTGTTGAGCTTGACCAGCTTGGTCAGCTTCGGTTGCTCACCGGGTACGTAAGGCACCAGGTCCTTGACGAAAGGGCTCCAGAATTTGCTCATGCCTTACTCTCCCTTGACGATGCGGTATTCGGCGCTGCGTGCGTGCGCGCTGAGGGATTCACCACGGGCCAGCACCGAGGCGGTCTTGCCCAGCTCGGAAGCGCCTTGTGGCGAGCAGAAGATAATCGACGAGCGCTTCTGGAAGTCGTACACCCCCAGCGGCGATGAGAAACGTGCAGTGCCGGAGGTCGGCAACACGTGGTTGGGGCCGGCGCAGTAGTCGCCCAGGGCTTCGCTGGTGTGGCGGCCCATGAAGATCGCCCCGGCGTGACGGATCGACGGCAACCAGGCCTGTGGGTCCGCTACGGACAGCTCAAGGTGCTCCGGTGCGATACGGTTGGCCACTTCGATGGCCTGCTCCATGTCACGCACCAGAATCAGCGCCCCACGGCCGTTGATCGACTTCTCGATGATCTCGGCACGCTCCATGGTCGGCAGCAGCTTATTAATGCTGGCGGCGACCTTGTCGAGGAACTCGGCATCGGGGCTGACCAGGATCGCCTGGGCGTCTTCATCGTGCTCCGCCTGGGAGAACAGGTCCATGGCGATCCAGTCCGGGTCGGTCTGGCCGTCACACACCACGAGGATTTCCGAGGGGCCGGCGATCATGTCGATACCGACCTGGCCAAATACATGGCGCTTGGCCGTCGCCACGTAGATATTGCCAGGGCCAACCACCTTGTCGACCTTCGGCACGCTTTCGGTGCCATAGGCCAGCGCCGCGACGGCCTGGGCGCCACCGATGGTGAACACGCGGTCGACGCCGGCGATGCAGGCGGCAGCCAGTACCAGCTCGTTGATTTCGCCACGGGGGGTCGGCACCACCATGACCACTTCGGTCACGCCGGCGACTTTGGCCGGGATCGCATTCATCAACACCGACGATGGATACGACGCCTTACCGCCCGGCACGTACAGGCCGGCGCGGTCCAGTGGCGTGACCTTCTGGCCCAGCACCGTGCCGTCGGCCTCGGTGTAGCTCCAGGAGTCCTGCTTCTGTTTTTCGTGATAGCTGCGTACCCGCGCCGCAGCCACTTCCAGGGCTTCGCGCTGTGGCGCGGTGATGCGCGTCAGCGCCAGCTCCAGGCGTTCACGCGGCAAGATCAGGTCGGCCATGGACTTTACGTCCAAGCCGTCGAACTGGCGGGTGAAGTCCACCAGCGCCGCATCACCGCGCTCACGCACGGCCTTGATGATGTCGAGCACCCGCTGGTTGACCGAGTCGTCAGACACGCTTTCCCAGCTCAGCAGATGATCCAGATGATGGGCGAAATCCGGGTCGGCAGCGTTGAGTCGGGCAATTGCAGTGGACGTGGTCATAGCGAGGGCCTCAATAGAATTGGCAAAAACTCAGGCGCCCTAAACTAGCAGTCGTTTCCGCTTGGGCACCTGAGAATTCTGGCTATGAGGCGGATAGACGGGCGCAGCTTTTCAGCTACGCGGGTGAGTCAACCGCGGTGTCGAGACTCCACTGCCTTGCGCAGGGTGTCGATCAACGCCTGGATACGGGCGTGCTGCATCTTCATCGATGCCTTGTTGACGATCAGGCGGGAGCTGATGTCAGCGATGAAATCCTGGGGTTCCAGACCGTTGGCACGCAGGGTGTTGCCGGTGTCGACCACGTCGATGATCTTGTCGGCCAGGCCGATCAGCGGTGCCAGCTCCATGGAGCCGTAGAGCTTGATGATATCGACCTGACGACCTTGTTCGGCGTAGTAGCGCTTGGCAACGTTGACGAACTTGGTGGCGACCCGTAAGCGCCCCTTGGGCTCGACATCACCGACACGGCCGGCGGTCATCAGCTTGCACAGCGCGATGCGAAGGTCCAAGGGCTCGTACAGGCCCTGGCCGCCGTATTCCATCAGCACGTCCTTGCCGGCGACACCCAGGTCGGCGGCGCCATGTTCAACGTAGGTCGGCACGTCGGTAGCCCGCACGATCAACAGGCGCACGTCGTCCTGGGTCGTGGGGATGATCAGCTTGCGGCTCTTGTCCGGATTCTCGGTCGGCACGATGCCCGCTTCAGCCAGAAGCGGCAACGTGTCGTCAAGGATGCGGCCCTTGGACAGTGCGATGGTCAACATGGGAAATGTCAGTCCTTCATCAGGCTATTGCTGTCCGGTCGCAAACGGCGCCAGACACAGATCGAGGCCATGACAGCCTCGATTTGAAACAAACCAGTGTTTGTCGGAGCCAGCTTGCTCGCGAAGAACGTCAACGATAACGCGTTTATTCAGACGTCACGCGGTGACCATGAGTTCTTCGCGAGCAAGCTCGCTCCTACATCCTACAGTGCAGTGGGGGTTAGCCCGGTACGCGGCGGATTTTTGCGCCGAGCATCTGCAGTTTCTCTTCGATGCACTCGTAACCACGGTCTATGTGGTAGATGCGGTCGATCAGGGTGTCGCCTTCGGCGCACAGTGCCGAGATTACCAGGCTGGCGGAAGCACGCAGGTCGGTGGCCATGACTGGCGCGCCCTTGAGCTTGTCGATGCCGGTGACGATGGCGGTGTTGCCTTCGACCTGGATCTTGGCGCCCATGCGGTGCAGTTCATACACGTGCATGAAGCGGTTTTCGAAGATGGTCTCGATCACGGCACCGGTGCCTTCGGCAATGGCGTTCAAGGAGATGAACTGCGCTTGCATGTCGGTCGGGAACGCCGGGTACGGAGCGGTACGCACGTTGACAGCCTTTGGCCGCTTGCCGTGCATGTTCAGCTCGATCCAGTCTTCGCCAGTGGTGATCTCTGCGCCGGCTTCCTTGAGTTTTTCCAGGACGGCTTCAAGGATGGTCGGATCGGTGTCCTTGACCTTCACACGGCCACCGGTCACGGCAGCGGCAACCAGGTAGGTGCCGGTCTCGATGCGGTCAGGCATGACTTTGTAGGTGGCGGTGTGCAGACGCTCTACCCCATCAATAGTGATGGTGTCGGTACCAGCGCCGGAAACCTTCGCGCCCATGGCGTTGAGGAAGTTGGCCAGGTCGACCACTTCCGGCTCGCGCGCGGCGTTCTGTAGCACGCTGCGACCGTTGGCCAGGGCAGCAGCCATCATGATGTTCTCGGTACCGGTCACACTGACGGTATCAAAGAAGAAGTTCGCGCCCCGCAGGCCGCCTTCTGGCGCCTTGGCCTTGATGTAGCCGCCTTCGACGTCGATGACTGCGCCCATGGCCTCAAGGCCACGGATGTGCAGGTCGACCGGACGCGAACCAATGGCGCAACCGCCAGGCAAGGCCACTTCGGCTTCGCCGAAACGGGCAACCATCGGGCCCAGCACCAGGATCGACGCACGCATGGTTTTCACCAGTTCGTACGGGGCGATCAGGGTCTTGATGGTGCGTGGGTCGATTTCGACGGCCAGCTTCTCGTCGATCACCGGCTCAATGCCCATGCGACCGAACAGCTCGATCATGGTGGTGATGTCGTGCAGGTGCGGCAGGTTGGCCACAGTCACCGGGCCATCGCACAGCAGGGTCGCTGCCAGGATCGGCAAGGCGGAGTTTTTCGCACCGGAAATGCGGATCTCGCCATCAAGGCGGGCACCGCCGGTAATAATCAATTTATCCATAAGAATCTCGACGCCTTGGGGGCTCAGGTGCGCTCGGCCCAGGCCGCGCGGCTGAAAAATTTCATAGTGACCGCATGGATGCTGCCATCGGTGATCCATGGGTTCAAATGGGCATAGATCTGCTGCTGACGCTTGACCGGGCTCAATGCCGCCAGTTCATCGCTAATCACGTTCAGCTGGAAATTGCAGCCTTCGCCTTCAACTTCTACAGTCGTTTCCGGCAGCTTTCCTTCAAGGAAGCTCTTAACTTCTAGGGCCTGCATGCTCAACCTCTATCGGCGCCCAGTGCGCACGGGTCGCACATCATACAAAAAAGCCCCGCGCCTGCGAACCCCGCATAGCAGGACTCTGACGGGGGGCTTTTCTAATAATGTGTATTAAGGATGCGCCAGCAGTTCGGTCAAACCGGAAACTTCGGCAATTTCACGCATGTCTTCCGGCAACGCACGGATGCTGACCGGTTTTTTCGCCGCCTCGGCATCACGCATGAAGCACAGCAACAACGACAGGCCGACACTGCTGGACTTGGTCACCGCCGAGCAATCGAGCACCAGTTCTGGCGCCTTGCTGGCCTTGATCAGCGCCTGGCCCTGCTTGCGCAGGTCAGGCCCGGTGCGGTAATCCAGCACGCCGCTGAGGAACAGCTCGCCGGCGTCGCCGATACGAACAGCCGACTCGGTCATTGCGCAGGCTTCCCGGCAGCTTTGTCGGTTTCTTCCTTGGCCTTGGCCACTTCACCGGCCCAACCATTGATGGTCTTGTCCAGGTCGTTGCCATTGCGCTGCATCGCGTCAGCGAACTGGTCACGGAACAGCTTGCCGATGTTGATACCGTTGATGATCACGTTGCGCAGTTTCCACTCGCCGTCGATCTTCGTCAGGGTGTAGGACACTGGGTACACGGCGCCATTGCTGCCGGAGACTTTCATCCCGACTTCGGCACGGTCGCCAGTCTCGTCCTTGGCCGGGTCAACGATAATGCCCTGGTTGTTGTACTCCAGCAGGGCGTTACCGTAGAACTGGAACAGGCCCTTCTTGAAGTTCTCCTGGAACGTCTTCATCTGCGCAGGCGTAGCCTTGCGCGAATACTTGACCGTCATGATGCTTTTGGAAATACCTTCAGCATCGACCACAGGGCCAACGATGGCGTCGAGCGCACTGTAGAACTTGGAAGGGTCTTGCTTGTACTGTTCTTTGTTAGCCTTGAGGTCAGCCAGCATTCTGCTGGTGGTGTCCTGCACCAAATCGTGGGCAGAACCTGCCGCGTTGGCCATCATCGGCAATGCTGCAAGCAGTACCAGCAGGCCACGTCGCAAGGTAGAGATCATGAACAGATTCCTCATTTGGCGTCTTTATTGACCGTATTGAGCAAAAATTTTCCGATCAGGTCTTCAAGCACCAGCGACGACTGTGTGTCGTGGATGGTCGAACCATCCTTGAGCAGGGCTGTTTCCCCGCCCACGCTGACACCGATGTACTTCTCGCCCAGCAACCCCGCAGTGAGGATAGATGCTGTGGAGTCAGTCGGCAGATTATCCACCTTCTTGTCCAGTTGCATCGTCACCCGACCGGTAAAGCTGTCGCGGTCCAGATCGATTGCCGTGACCTTGCCGATGGTGACACCGGCCATGGTCACTTTGGATCTGACCGTCAAACCGGCGATATTGTCGAAGTACGCGTAAAGTTTATAGGTATCGGCGGTAGGGCTGGCCGAAAGGCCGCTGACTCGCAGGGCCAACAACAGTAAAGCCAGGATGCCAGCCAGCAAGAAAAGGCCGACACCGATTTCCACAGTGCGGTTTTGCATCAGAAATCTCCAAACATCAAGGCGGTCAAAATGAAGTCAAGGCCCAGTACCGCCAGCGAGGCGTACACAACGGTCTTGGTAGTGGCACGGCTGATCCCCTCTGAAGTGGGCTCGCAGTCATAGCCTTGGAATACGGCAATCCAGGTCACCACAAAGGCAAAGACAATGCTCTTTATGATGCCGTTGAGCACGTCACCGGTGAAGGTCACGCTGTTTTGCATGTTGGCCCAGTAGGAGCCGTCGTAGACCCCCAGCCAGTCAACCGCCACCCACGAACCGCCCCAGATACCCACCACGCTGAAGATCATCGCCAGCAATGGCAGGGAAATGAAGCCGGCCCACAGGCGCGGGGCAACAATGTACTTGAGCGGGTCCACGCCGATCATTTCCAGGCTGGACAGCTGCTCGGTGGACTTCATATTGCCGATTTCAGCAGTCAGCGCCGAACCTGCACGCCCCGCGAACAACAAGGCGGTGACCACCGGGCCAAGCTCACGCAACAGAGTCAGGGCCACCATCTGCCCTACCGCCTGCTCCGAGCCGTAGCTGGACAGAATATTGAAACCCTGCAGCGCCAGCACCATGCCGATGAACACGCCGGAGACCACGATGATCACCAGGGACATCACCCCCACCGAGTGCAGCTGCTTGACCAGCAGGCCAAAGCCGCCGCCGATGCCGCCGCGCCCCAGCAAGGCGTGGAACAGGAAAATGGTCGAACGCCCCAGCACTTCGACGATGTCGATGCCCGAGCGACCGAAAAGGCGAACCTTCTCGATAAGAGATGTCTTGCGCATCAGCGCTTCCCCAGAAGATCTGAGCGGTAGTCCGCTGCCGGAAAGTGAAAAGGCACCGGGCCATCGGGGTTGCCGGTCATGAATTGGCGAATGCGCGGGTTATCGGCGTTCATCAACTCTTCAGGCGTACCCTGCCCCAGCACCTGGCCATCACCTACTACATAGAGGTAGTCGGCAATGCTCGCGGTTTCGGCCAGGTCGTGGGACACCACGATACTGGTGATCCCCAATGCATCGTTGAGCAGGCGGATCAGGCGCACCAACACGCCCATGGCGATCGGGTCCTGGCCCACGAATGGCTCGTCGTACATGAGGATCTGTGGGTCGAGGGCAATGGCCCGTGCCAGGGCGACACGGCGCTTCATGCCGCCGGACAACTCGTCTGGCATCAGGTCGATGGCACCGCGAAGGCCCACGGCCTGCAGCTTCAGCAACACGATGTCACGAATCATCTCGTCGGACAGTTGGGTGTGCACGCGCAGCGGGAAGGCCACGTTCTCGAATACATCGAGGTCGGTGAACAGCGCGCCGCTCTGGAACAGCACGCCCATATGCTTGCGCGCATCGAACAGATCGCTGCGCGACAGCGTCGGCAGGTTCTGGCCGTTGACCCACACTTCCCCGGCACTGGGGCGCAATTGCATGCCCATCAGGCGCAACAGGGTGGTCTTGCCGCAACCGGAAGGCCCCATGATGCCCGTGACCTTGCCGCGAGGAATGCGAATATCGACGTTATTGAAGATGCTGCGCGTACCGCGCTTGAAGGTAAGGCCCTTCAGCTCGACCGCGTAGGCGTTATCGGCACTCATCTAATCTCCTTGGGATGCAGCCTTTCACTCAGACACCATGTGTGCGACTTTGGTTTTCAACAGATGCGCAATAGTTGAGCACATGGGTTGGGCGGACCGAACTGGCGGCGAACTATATCACTGCTGGTACAGAGCGCCCAAGGCCGGAACAGCGCTGGTTCAGATTTGAGACAGGGAAAAAACGTTGCTTGCTATGTTACCGACGGTGCTTTTCAGTTATCCGGCGCACAAAGCCTGACGAACTTGTGTGAGGGAATTGATCATTACCGCTATAATCGCCGACTTTTCGTCAGGCTATACGATTTCAGACATGAGCCAATCCAGCGACCTTATTCAATCCGCGCAACGCACCATACGCCTTGAGCTTGAAGCCGTAGAAGGCTTGCTGGCGCATATCGACGCGGATTTCGTGCGCGCCTGCGAGATGATTCTGGCCAGCAAGGGCCGCGTTGTGGTGGTCGGCATGGGCAAGTCCGGCCACATTGGCAACAAGATCGCCGCGACCCTGGCGAGCACCGGGACCACGGCGTTTTTCGTGCACCCGGCCGAAGCCAGCCACGGCGACATGGGCATGATCACCAAGGATGACGTGATTTTGGCGCTGTCCAACTCCGGTACCACGAACGAAATCGTGACCCTGTTGCCGCTGATCAAGCGCCTGGGCATCCAGATGATCAGCCTCACAGGCAACCCTGAGTCAACGCTGGCCAAGGCCGCCGACGTCAACCTGAACGTGCACGTGGCCCACGAGGCCTGCCCGCTGAACCTGGCGCCCACCTCCTCCACCACCGCTGCGCTGGTAATGGGCGATGCCCTGGCAGTGGCACTGCTGGAGGCTCGCGGGTTTACCGCTGAAGACTTCGCATTTTCCCATCCCGGTGGCGCACTGGGCCGCCGCCTGTTGCTGAAAGTGGAAAACGTGATGCACAGCGGCGCCGAGCTGCCGAGCGTTCCACGCGGTACCCTGCTTCGGGATGCTCTGATGGAAATGACCCGCAAGGGCTTGGGCATGACCGCTATTGTCGAGACCGATGGCCGGCTGGCCGGGATATTCACCGACGGCGACCTGCGTCGCACCCTGGACCGCACCATTGATATCCATACCGCCACCATCGACGCCGTGATGACCCCTCACGGCAAGACCGCCCGCGCCGAAATGCTCGCGGCCGAAGCGTTGAAAATCATGGAAGACCACCGGATAGGTGCTCTTATAGTGGTCGACCACGATGATCGGCCGATCGGGGCCCTTAACCTTGGCGACTTGCTGCGCGCAGGAGTGATGTAAATGACCAGCGACCTGATGCAACGCGGTAAAAACATCAAACTGGCGATTTTCGACGTTGACGGCGTGCTGACGGATGGCCGCCTGTACTTCCTCGAAGACGGCAGCGAATTCAAGACCTTCAACACCCTCGACGGCCAAGGCATCAAGATGCTGATGGCAGCGGGCGTGCAAACCGCAATTATCAGCGGTCGAAAAACACCGGTTGTGGAACGTCGCGCACAAAACCTCGGTATTCCTCACCTGTATCAGGGCCGCGAGGATAAACTGGTGGTACTGGACGAGCTTCTTGGCCAACTCAACCTAAGCTATGAACAGGTCGCCTATCTGGGCGACGACCTGCCAGACCTGCCGGTGATTCGCCGGGTGGGCCTGGGTATGGCCGTCGCGAATGCCGCAGCGTTTGTGCGCGAACACGCCCATGGCATCACCACCGCCCGTGGCGGCGAAGGTGCCGCCCGCGAGTTCTGCGAGTTGATCCTGCGTGCCCAGGGCAGTCTTGAAGCGGCCCACGCCGCCTACCTATAGAGCGTTATATGCTGAGCAAAAAGATTCGCAACTTCCTGTTATTCGGGGTCATCGCCGCGCTGCTCCTGGCGGTGGGCTACTGGAATATCAGCCCGGAGCGCTTTCTCGACAAGCCTGTTGCGCAGGTTGACGAAGGCCTTATCGACTATTACGCCACCAATGCCTACAGCATTCAGTACCTGCCCGACGGCAAGGTGCAGTATGAGATGACATCGGACAAGGTCGAGCACTTGAAGGCTTCCGAAGTCAGCCTGCTGACCAATCCGGACCTGAACCTGTATCGCGGCACCGAGTTTCCCTGGCACGTCACCAGCAAGCGTGGCGAGGTCAACCCGGACGGCACCGAAGTTGAACTGATCGACTCGGTTCGCGTCGCACGTACAGACGCGCAGAACCGCGACACCATCATTACCAGCAGTCGCATGACCGTATTCCCACAGAAGCAATATGCGCAGACCGAGCAAGACGTTAGAATCGACGGCGCTGGCGGTGTATCGACTGGCAAGGGAATGAAAGCGTATTTGAAAGAAAGCAGGATACACCTGCTATCGAACGTAAGAGGACAGTATGAGGCTCGTTAAAACCCTCCCTATTTTGCTCGGTCTGGGCGCAGCACTGGGAAGCGTGAGCGCCTGGGCTCTGCCGAACGATAGCCAGCAACCGATCCATATTTCGGCTGACGATGCACAGCTCGATGACAAGAAAGGTGTCGCCACCTATACCGGCGGCGTGATCATCACCCAGGGCTCGATGAAGATTACCGGTAACACGGTGACTCTGACGCGCACCCCCGCAGGCGACATTGACGTGGTGACGTCGGTGGGCAACCTGGCTTATTTCGAGCAGAAGCAGTCCGCCACCGACACCGGCCCGATGAAGGGCTACGGCAAGACCATCCAGTATCACGCCCAGCAGAATCGTATCGTGCTGATCGACCAGGCCAAGGTACTGAGCCCCGACGGCAACTCGACCGAAGGTGAAAAGATCACCTATGACACCGTCAAGCAGATCGCCAACGCCGGTCGCGCCAACGGCAACAAGGTCACCGCACCGCGCCCGCGCATCGACATGGTTATCCAGCCGAAGAAGAAGGCCGAGTAATGGCAACCCTGAAAGCCCAGCACCTGGCCAAGGCCTATAAAAGCCGCCAGGTGGTACGCGATGTCAGCCTGTCGATCGAGAGCGGCCAGATCGTCGGTTTGCTCGGCCCTAACGGTGCCGGCAAAACCACCTGCTTCTATATGATCGTCGGGCTGGTCCAGGCAGACCAGGGTCGCGTATTGATCGACGACCTGGATGTCAGCCACCAACCCATGCACGGTCGTGCACGGGCAGGTATCGGCTATCTTCCCCAAGAGGCGTCGATCTTCCGCAAACTGTCGGTGGCCGACAACATCATGGCGATCCTCGAGACCCGCAAGGAACTCGATCGCGATGGCCGCCGCCAAGAGCTGGAAAGCCTGCTGCAGGAATTCCACATCAACCATATTCGCGACAACCTCGGCATGAGCTTGTCCGGTGGTGAACGTCGTCGCGTGGAAATCGCCCGCGCCCTGGCGACCGCGCCGAAATTCATCCTGCTGGATGAACCCTTCGCCGGTGTCGACCCGATTTCGGTGGGTGATATCAAGCAGATCATCCATCACCTCAAGGCCAAGGGCATTGGGGTGCTGATCACGGACCACAACGTGCGCGAGACCCTGGATATCTGCGAAACCGCTTATATCGTCAACGATGGTCAGCTGATTGCCGAAGGCGATGCCGAGACGATCCTGGCTAACGAGCTGGTGAAGGAAGTGTACCTGGGTCACGAGTTCCGCCTGTAAACACAGGGGTATCGCGCTTTTCCCTGGAGCGCGCGGGAGTCAATGGAAACCTCGGTTTTTTTATTGTTACCGCGCTCTAGGCAAAGGCCCCGAGATCAGGCATATAATTTGCTTATGTTTGGCGCTCACGCGCCCTGTCGTGGATGGCGCATTGCGCCGGCGAATAAGGTGTTAAGCCCCTGCCATGAAACCATCGCTAGTCCTGAGAATGGGCCAGCAGCTGACGATGACACCGCAGCTGCAACAGGCCATCCGCCTGCTCCAATTGTCGACCCTGGACCTGCAACAGGAAATCCAGGAGGCCCTGGAGTCCAATCCGATGCTCGAACGCCAGGAAGAAGGCGACGACTTCGACAACGCAGATCCGCTGGCCGACAACATCGAGCAAAAACCCAATCCCGACGTGCAGGAACCCTCCTATCAGGAAACCGCCCCGACGGTGGATAACCTGGAGGAAGGCGACTGGAACGAACGCATTCCCAACGAGCTTCCCGTGGACACCGCGTGGGAAGACGTCTACCAGACCAGCGCCAGCAGCCTGCCGAGCAACGATGATGACGAGTGGGACTTCACCACCCGTACGTCGGTGGGCGAGAGCCTGCAGAGCCACTTGTTGTGGCAACTGAACCTGGCGCCGATGTCCGATACCGATCGCCTGATCGCGGTCACCCTGATCGATTGCATCAATAACCAGGGCTACCTGGACGAAACCCTCGACGAGATCCTCGAGGCCTTCGACCCGGAACTGGACATCGAACTGGACGAAATCGAAGCCGTCCTGCACCGCATCCAGCAATTCGAACCCGCCGGCATCGGTGCCCGCACACTCAGCGAGTGCCTGTTGCTGCAACTGCGCCAACTGCCGGCCAAGACGCCATGGCTCACCGAAGCGCAACGCCTGGTCAGTGACTACATCGACCTGTTGGGCAGTCGTGACTACAGCCAACTGATGCGCCGCATGAAGCTCAAGGAAGATGACTTGCGCCAGGTCATCGAGCTGGTGCAAAGCCTCAACCCGCGTCCGGGCTCGCAGATCGAATCCAGCGAAGCCGAATACGTGGTCCCCGACGTCATCGTGCGCAAGGACAACGAACGCTGGCTGGTGGAGCTGAACCAGGAGTCGGTACCGCGCCTGCGGGTCAACCCGCAGTACGCCGGTTTTGTGCGCCGCGCTGACACCAGCGCCGACAACACCTTCATGCGCAACCAGTTGCAGGAAGCGCGGTGGTTCATCAAGAGCCTGCAAAGCCGCAACGAAACCCTGATGAAAGTCGCGACCCAGATCGTCGAACACCAGCGAGGTTTCCTGGAATACGGCGACGAGGCCATGAAGCCTCTGGTGCTGCACGACATCGCCGAAGCCGTTGGCATGCATGAATCGACGATTTCGCGGGTCACTACGCAGAAATTCATGCATACCCCGCGGGGTATTTATGAGCTGAAATACTTTTTCTCCAGCCACGTCAGCACCTCCGAAGGCGGCGAATGCTCGTCCACGGCGATCCGCGCGATCATTAAAAAACTGGTTGCCGCGGAAAATCAGAAAAAGCCGTTGAGTGACAGCAAGATCGCTGGTTTACTGGAGGCACAAGGCATTCAGGTCGCCCGTCGAACCGTCGCCAAGTACCGCGAGTCCCTAGGGATCGCGCCTTCCAGCGAGCGTAAGCGTTTGATGTGACGGGCGGGCCACAGCGTTCCAGTGGTGGGTATTCCTGCCCACCGCTTTATGCACTGGCAACGAAGGAGAAGCTGTATGCAAGTCAACATCAGTGGACACCAGCTGGAAGTCACCAAGCCCCTGCGTGAATACACCGAGAGCAAGCTGAACAAGCTTGCGGGGCATTTTGACAAGATCACCAACGTGCAGGTCATCATGGAGGTCGATAAGCTCAAGCAGAAAATCGAGGCCACCCTGCACGTACCGAATGCCAAGCTCGTCGCCAATGCGGAACATGAAGACATGTACGCGGCAATCGACTCGCTCTACGACAAGCTCGACCGCCAACTCATAAAGCATAAGGAAAAGAATCTGCACCTGATGCAAGGTACAGGTCGTTAACTCTCCCCCCATGATCCGACTTGAATCCATCCTGACCCCCGGCCGTTCCCTCGTGAACGTGCCGGGCGGCAGCAAGAAAAAAGCCCTCGAACAAATTGCCAACCTGATCGCACGCGAAGTGCCGGATCTGGAGATGCAAGATGTCTTCGAAGCGTTGATTGCCCGTGAAAAACTCGGTTCCACCGGTTTTGGCAACGGCATCGCCATTCCGCACTGCCGCCTCAAAGGCTGTGAAACACCTGTGAGCGCCTTGCTGCACTTGGATCACCCCATTGATTTCGACGCCATCGACGGCGCCCCGGTCGACCTGCTGTTTGTGCTGCTGGTCCCGGAAGCCGCCACCGATGCGCACCTGGAACTGCTCCGGCAGATCGCCAGCATGCTGGACCGCAAGGATGTACGCGACAAACTGCGCAGCGCCTCCAGCAATGAAGCGTTGTACCAAGTTGTCCTGGATGAACAAAACGGGCAGTAATCATGCGTTTGATCATCGTCAGCGGTCGCTCCGGCTCCGGTAAGAGCACCGCCCTCAATGTGCTTGAGGACAACGGCTTCTATTGCATCGACAACCTGCCCGCCGGCCTGCTGCCAGAGCTGGCGGAACGTGCACTGATCCATACCGAATTGGCGCAGCCCCTGGTTGCGGTCTCGATTGACGCCCGCAACCTGCCCAGCCACCTCTCGCGGTTCCCGGAACTGTTGGAAGAAGTGCGCGCCAAGCACATTCATTGCGATGTGCTGTACCTGGATGCAGACGAAGAAACCCTGCTCAAGCGGTTCTCCGAAACCCGTCGACGCCACCCCCTCAGCAGTGCCAACCGCTCTCTGGCCGAAGCCATCGAGGACGAGACCAAACTGCTGGGGCCGATCATTGACCTGGCCGACCTGAAGATCAACACCACCAACCTGAACCTGTATCAGCTTCGCGATGCGATCAAGCTGCGCCTGCTGAACCAGCCTGAGCCGGGGACGGCGTTTCTGGTCGAGTCGTTTGGCTTCAAGCGCGGCATGCCGGTAGACGCCGACCTAGTGTTCGATGTTCGCTGCCTGCCTAATCCTTACTGGAAGCCGGAATTACGTGATCAGTCGGGGCTGGACCAGCCTGTGGTCGACTACCTGGCCGCGCAACCAGACGTAGAAGAGATGTTCCAGGACATCTCCAGCTACCTGCTCAAATGGTTGCCGCGCTTTGCCGCCAGCAATCGGGCCTATGTCACCATTGCTATTGGCTGCACCGGCGGCCACCACCGCTCGGTCTATTTGACTGAACGGCTGGGACAGGTGCTGCAACAAACCCTCAAGAACGTCCAGGTTCGCCACCGCGACCTTAGCTGAAAGGAACACCACTGCGATGCCGGCTCGGGAAATTGAAATCATCAACAAGCTGGGCCTGCACGCCCGGGCGTCGGCTAAGTTCGTCGGCGTGGCCGGGCAGTTCCCCTGCCAGATCCGTGCTGGGCGCACCCCAGAGTCCATGGTCGATGGCAAAAGCATCATGGCGATGATGATGTTGGCGGCCGGCAAAGGCACCAAAATCCATCTGAAAACCGAAGGTGAGCAAGAGCAGGAGGCTATGGACGCACTGGTCGCACTGATCAATAACTACTTCGACGAAGGCGAATAACCCCTGCGGTAGGAGCGAGCTTGCTCGCGAAAAACGTCAACGATAACGCGGGCATCCTGGTTAAACGCAGTGCTCTCAGGTTTTTCGCGAGCAAGCTCGCTCCTACATAGATAAAGCCATCCTCAGCCCAACGCCGTATCCATCACCATCATCAGGCAAAACCCGAGGCACAGCCCAAGGCTGGCGAGCTTTTCATGACCATTACGGCGCGACTCGGGGATGACTTCATGAGTCACCACCAGCAACATTGCCCCAGCGGCCAGCGCCAGACCCAACGGCAACAACACTTCGGCAAGGCTCACCAGCCATGCGCAGAGCACCGCAAATACCGGTTCAACCAAGCCTGATGCAGCGCCAATCAGGAAGGCCTTGACCCGCGACATTCCCGCTCCCGCCAATACCAACGCAATCACCAGCCCTTCGGGGACATCCTGCAGGGCAATGCCCATGGCGAGGCTGTCGGCATCCGCCATGCCTCCGCCCGCAGAGACACCCACGGCCATGCCTTCCGGGATGTTGTGCGCAATGATGGCAAACACGAATAACCAAATACGCGGCGGGATAACCGGTTTATCCGGTGTACCCACCAGCATTTCCGGGCTGGCGCCAGAGACCTTGCGGTCCACCAGGTACAGGCCGAACGCTCCGAGCATGATGCCGAAGCTGATCAGGCCACCGGCGCCCCAGGGTGACAGCCCCAGGCTTTCAGCAGCCGCGATACCCGGCACGACCAGGGAAAACGCGGTCGCCGCCAGCATCACACCAGCCCCAAAGCCCAGCAGGGTATCGCTCAGCGCCATCGGCATGCGCCGAATCACCAACACCGGCACCGCCCCCAGCGCGGTGCCGAGCGCGCAGATCGCCCCGCCCTGCAAAGCACGCAGGATGCGCGGTTCCAGGTTCAACCAGGCCAGCCCATGGGCCACCAATAACGCAGTACCTGCCAATAGCAGCAGCGTGCCAAACGCATAACGAAACATTCGTACGCTACCGATCGCCAGTGTTTGAGTGCCCATAGTCGGCCTTAGATCTTGTTATGGAGTGAGTGTCAGGCCAAGGCCGCCTGATAGCGCGCGGCAACTTCCGGCCAGTTGATGACGCTATAAAATGCATTGATGTACTCGGGTCGTCTGTTTTGATATTGCAGGTAGTAAGCGTGTTCCCAGACGTCCAGACCGAGGATGGGTGTATTGCCGCTCATCAGCGGACTGTCCTGGTTGCCGCTGCTTTCCACCACCAGCGTTTTTTGTGGCGTAACGCTCAACCAGGCCCAACCACTGCCGAAACGCGTCAACGCCGCCTTGGTAAAGGCTTCCTTGAAGCTGTCAAAGCCGCCAAGTTGTTCGTCGATGGCCTTGCCCAGCGCACCCTCGGGTTTGCCTCCCCCTGTCGGTGACATGACCGCCCAGAACAACGAGTGGTTCGCATGCCCGCCTCCTTGGTTGACCACGGCGGCGCGTAATTTCTCAGGCAATGTTTGGACGCTGGACACCAGCTTCTCCACCGGCCAGCCGGCGAACTCAGTGCCCTCGACTGCGGCATTGAGGTTATTGATGTAGGTCTGGTGGTGTTTGGTGTAGTGAATTTCCATGGTTTGCGCGTCGATATGCGGCTCGAGGGCGTCGTAGGCGTAAGGCAAGGCCGGCAAGGTATAAGTCATATCAATGTGCTCCATAGTGGGACGTAGACGTTGGCGTCGCAGCACTGCCCAGCAGCCGATGAGTGCGTGGGTATTCGCCGTGATCGCTGATGAAATTCAGCAGCTCGACGTAGGTCTTGCTGCTCTGGCGCAGCGCGGCCTCGCGCAATGACGGGCTCAGGCGTGGGTCCTGCATGGTCTGCAATAGACGCTGATGGATAGCACACAGGTATTCCGCGCTTTCCTCAGGCTGGTTCAGGCGCAAGTGCAGGTCCGCCAGGTTGTGATGGGAAATGACGCAAGCCGCCACTGCTTCGTCAGCATCCGCCCAGCGTTCGAACAACACTTGGGCCAGGGCCAGGGCTTGCAGATAGGCCTCGCGAGCGTCAACCAGCTCACCCGCCATAAAGCAGCGATTGGCCCGTTCGATCGTGCGTTTCCAGTGCTCCATGGTGAGCCTCCAAAGCAGGGTCGTTGATTACACGCCGCCAGCCGTGAGCTTTTCCGGGTCCAGCAGGACTTCCAGTTGGCTGCGAGGCAGGTCGGTGTGTTCGAGGGCGACCTCGATCACCGGGCGGCCTTGCTGATACGCCTTCTTGGCGATTTCAGCGGCTTTCTGGTAGCCGATGATCGGGTTCAGTGCGGTGACCAGGATCGGATTGCGCGACAGCGCTTCCTTGAGCTTGGGTTCGTTGACCTTGAAGCTGGCAATGGCCTTGTCCGCCAGCAACCGGCTGGCATTGGCCAGCAACTCCAGGCTGCTGAGCAGGTTCTGGGCAATGATCGGCAGCATCACATTCAGCTCGAAGTTGCCCGATTGGCCGGCCACGGTGATCACTGTGTCGTTGCCAATAACCTGGGCGGCCACCATGGCCGTGGCTTCTGGAATTACCGGGTTGACCTTGCCCGGCATGATCGAGGAGCCCGGCTGCAACGCCTCCAGTTCGATTTCACCGAGGCCGGCCAATGGGCCAGAGTTCATCCAGCGCAGGTCATTGGCAATCTTCATCAGTGACACCGCCGTGGCTTTCAACTGGCCAGAGACTGCAACGGCGGTGTCCTGAGAGCCAATCAGCGCGAACAGGTTCTTGCCGGGGGTGAACTTCACGCCGGTCAAAAGGCTCAGTTGCTGGCTGAAGCGCCCGGCAAACTCGGGGTGCGCGTTGATCCCGGTACCGACCGCCGTGCCGCCCTGGGCCAGTGCTTGCAGCGCCGGCAGCAGGTCCTGCAAGTGGCCGATATTGGCCTTGAGCTGCTGCGCCCAGCCGTTGAGCACCTGGCTCATGCGCACCGGCATGGCGTCCATCAAATGCGTGCGGCCGGTCTTGATGAACGGGTGAACCGCCTCGGATTTGTGCTCGATGACCTGCACCAGATGCAACAGGGCCGGCAGTGTTTGCTCATGCAGCACCAACGCGGCACTGACGTGGATGGTGGTGGGGATGATGTCGTTGCTGCTCTGGCCGCAATTGACGTGGTCATTGGGGTTGACCGTCTCGCCGAGCAAACGGCTGGCAAGGGTCGCGATCACTTCGTTGGCGTTCATGTTGGAGCTGGTGCCAGAGCCGGTCTGGAAGATATCCACCGGAAAATGCTGCATGTAGTCGCCTTCCAGCAGGCCTTGGGCGGCATCGACAATGGCCTTGCCCTGCCCTTCGCTGATTTGCTTGAGGTCGACGTTGACCCTCGCGGCGGCGGTCTTGGCCAGGATCAGGGCGCGGATGAACTGCGCCGGCATGGGTTGATGACTGATCGGAAAATTATTCACGGCACGCTGGGTTTGCGCGCCATACAAAGCGTCTTGCGGCACACGCAGTTCGCCCATGCTGTCGCGTTCGATACGGGTGTTACTCATCATTAGATCCTTGCACCAAGTCAGAAACGGAAATCGAAGGCAGTAATTCGCAGCTCGCCAATTGCCAGGCAAAG
This sequence comes from Pseudomonas sp. AP42, assembly GCF_001728935.1. Classification (NCBI taxonomy): domain Bacteria; kingdom Pseudomonadati; phylum Pseudomonadota; class Gammaproteobacteria; order Pseudomonadales; family Pseudomonadaceae; genus Pseudomonas; species Pseudomonas sp. AP42. The sequence continues at coordinate 27,384 of NZ_LYSO01000034.1, read as the reverse complement.
GTCTGCCAGCGCTTGAGGCGGCAGGCACAGTGGGAGAGTTTTTCCAGGTCGCGCAATGGCCGCCAGGCCTGGTCCAGGCACAGGGAGCGCCAATGCCAGGGCAAGGCGATATCGCTGGCAGTGTCGATCAACAAGCGAAATGAGGTTTCGGCGATCGTCCACGGATGGGTTGCGGTGCAACACGCCAGGTACCGACCTTCGTTGAGGTAATGCTCGATCAGGCGGGGTTCATTGGGATCCAGGCCACAGCGAATCTGGCGGCTCATCCAACGCCAGCTTTCCAGATAGGGATCCTCATGCAGAACAGAACTCATGAGCCACACTCATTCGGTAATGATATTTATTATTAAATGATATTGAGAATCAAAACAAGAGTGGCCCATTGATCTTGCGAAAAGACCCGCAATAAAAAAGGCGCGCCATCTTTGCGATGGCGCGCCTTTTGGGACGTGCTGGAGGGATTAGCTGCCAGCGACTGTCATGCGTTCGATCAGCACCGAACCCGTACGGATATTGCTGCGCAGTTCCAGGTCGTTACCCACGGCAACGATTTGCTTGAACATATCGCGCATATTGCCGGCGATGGTCACTTCCTGGACGGCGAACTGAATCTCGCCATTCTCCACCCAGAAGCCCGCCGCACCACGCGAGTAGTCACCGGTGACCATGTTGAGGCCATGGCCCATCAATTCAGTCACCAGCAACCCGCGCCCCATCCGCCGCAACAACGCGGCCTGGTCTTCATCGCCATGGGTCACGAACAGGTTATGCACGCCGCCCGCGTTGGCGGTGCTTGGCAGGCCCAGCTTGCGACCGGCATAAGTGCCCAGCACATAGGACACCAGCTCACCCTTTTCGACAAACGGCTTGGCATAGGTTGCCAAGCCATCGCCGTCGAACGACGAACTGCCCATCGCGCGCATCAGGTGCGGGCGCTCGTCGATGGTCAGCCACTCAGGGAACAGCTTCTGGCCGATGGCGCCTTCCAGGAACGAAGACTTGCGATACAGGTTGCCTCCGGAAATCGCCCCCAGGAAGCTGCCGAATAAACCACCAGCCAGCTCAGCGGAAAACAGCACAGGCACTTCGCAGGTCGGCACCGGGCGCGCGCCCAGGCGGCTTGCAGCCCGTTGCGCCGCACGCAGGCCAATGCTTGCAGGGTCTGCCAGTAAATCGCCTTGGCGGTTTACGTCGTACCAGTAATCACGCTGCATCTGCCCGTTGGCTTCGGCAATCATCACGCAACTGAGGCTATGACGCGTGGAGGCATAACCCCCGATAAAGCCATGGCTGTTGCCGTAGACGCGGCAGCCCTGATGGGTGCTCAAGGTGGTGCCGTCCGCATTCTTGATGCGGGCATCGGCATCGAAGGCTGCCGCTTCGCAGGTCAGCGCCAGCTCAATGGCTTGCTCAGGGGTGATATCCCAGGCATGGAACAGGTCAAAATCCTGCACATCCTTGGCCATCAGCGCCTTGTCGGCCAGGCCCGAGCTTTCATCCTCGGACGTGTGCTTGGCAATCGCCAGTGCCGCGGCGACGGTCTCGCGAATCGCCTCAGGGCCACTGGCGGAAGTGCTGGCCGAGCCTTTGCGCTGGCCTGCATACAAGGTAATGCCAAACCCTTGGTCACGATTGAATTCGACCGTTTCCACTTCCCGCTGGCGCACCGAAGTCGACAAGCCTTGCTCCAGCGACACCGCCACTTCACAGGCGCTGGCCCCCTGGCGCTTGGCCTCGGCAAGGATCTGCTCGACTTGTTCCTGCAGTGCCGGTAACGCTTGTGGACCGACGCTTTGGGCTGCACTCATGGTTTTCTCCACTCAAATTCTGCTTTCGGTAATGGCCATCGAGCGACCGGGCCGGACAAGCGGCCCCCGACTGGTTATCATGGCGGCGTTTCTTTGCGGACTGCCACCATGGTTGATTCTTACGACGACTCCCTCGATGGGGAGAAAAGCAAAACCCAGGTCAAACGTGAGCTGCATGCTCTGGTTGACCTTGGCGAGCGCCTTACAACGCTCAAAAAGGATTTGGTTGCAAAACTGCCACTGACCGACGAAATGCGTCGAGCCCTGGCCGATGCGCCCAAGCACACCGCGAATATCGCGCGTAAACGGCACATCTCGTTTATCGGCAAGCTGATGCGTGATCAAGACATTGACGCCATTCTGACTTTGCTCGATCAAACCGATGCCTCCACTCGCCAGTACAACGAACGCTTCCACAACCTGGAACGTTGGCGTGACCGCCTGATCTCGGGCGATGACGCGGTGCTGGAGAAATTCGTACTGGACTACCCGGACGCGGACCGCCAGCAATTGCGCTCCCTGATCCGTCAGGCCCAGCACGAGCTGGCGCATAACAAGGCGCCAGCCACCAGCCGTAAAATCTTCAAGTACATCCGTGAGCTGGACGAGACTCAACGCGGCCTGCGCTGATCCTCTTCTCCGGGTGGCGGTCTTCGCCACCCGAAGCTTGCGTTCCTACGACCCCGTGCCACCCACGGTGATCGCATCAATTTTCAAGGTTGGCTGGCCGACACCTACCGGCACCGACTGCCCATCCTTGCCGCACGTGCCCACGCCGCTGTCCAGCGACAGGTCGTTACCGACCATCGACACCTTGCTCATGGCTTCGGGCCCGTTACCAATCAGCGTCGCCCCTTTGACCGGCGCGGTAATCTTGCCGTCTTCGATCAGGTACGCCTCGCTGGTGGAGAACACGAACTTGCCGCTGGTGATGTCCACCTGGCCGCCGCCGAGGTTGGCGCAGTAGATACCGCGTTTGACCGAGGCAATGATTTCTGCCGGATCGCTCTGGCCACCGAGCATGTAGGTGTTGGTCATGCGCGGCATCGGCAGGTGCGCGTAAGACTCGCGACGACCATTACCGGTACGCGCCACGCCCATCAGGCGGGCGTTGAGCTTGTCTTGCATGTAGCCCTTGAGCACGCCGTTCTCGATCAGGGTGGTACATTCGGTCGGCGTGCCTTCGTCATCGACACTCAGCGAACCACGGCGGCCGGCCAGGGTGCCGTCATCGACAATGGTGCACAGCTTGGACGCAACCATTTCGCCCATGCGCCCGCTATAAGCGGAACTGCCCTTGCGGTTGAAATCGCCTTCCAGGCCATGGCCCACGGCTTCGTGGAGCAACACCCCAGACCAACCCGAGCCCAGCACCACCGGCAAGGTACCGGCCGGTGCCGGTATCGCTTCCAGGTTGACCAATGCCTGGCGCAGCGCCTCACGGGCATAGCCCATGGCACGGTCGTCAGCGAGGAAATAACGGTAGTCGGTGCGCCCGCCGCCGCCATGGCCACCGCGCTCGCGGCGCCCGTTCTGTTCGACGATCACACTCACATTGAAACGCACCAGTGGCCGTACATCCGCCGCCAGCCCACCGTCGGTGGACGCCACGAGGATGCGCTCCCACACGCCGGCCATGCTCACGGTCACTTGCTGGATACGCGGGTCCAAGGCACGGGTAGCTGCGTCGATACGCTTGAGCAGCTCGACCTTTTCCGCACGGCTGATCACTTCCAAGGGGTTATCCGGCGCATACAACTGGGCCACGTCCTGGGTACTGAATGCCTGCACCGTGCCATTCTGGCCGGCACGGGAAATCGAACGGGCGGCACGCGCCGCCAGGCCCAGGGCCTCCAGGGTGATCGCATTGCTGTAGGCAAAGCCGGTCTTCTCACCCGATTGCGCGCGAACGCCTACGCCCTGGTCAAGGTTGAAACTGCCTTCCTTGACGATCCCATCTTCCAGCGCCCAAGACTCGGAAATCTGCCCCTGGAAATACAGGTCAGCCGCATCGATACCCGGCCCGGCCAGATCGCCGAGCACGGTTTGCAGGCTTTCGATGGTCACGCCACCGGGTGCCAGGAGGTGATCACTGACTGAGGACAACAACTCGCTCATAGGTTTGGCCTTAAATTCATCGTTCTGAAGCAGGCCGCTGCGCGCCCTGCGAGAAAAAGCGCCGGTGATTGGTCACCGGCATGCGCGCCCGTATCGACGCCTGTTCACTGCTATCGCGTTCGGCCAGTAACACCGCTTCGCCTTGATCCTGTTGCGCTAGCACTCGGCCCCAAGGGTCGACAATCGCTGCGTGGCCAAAGGTTTCCCGTGGGCCTGGGTGCACACCACCCTGGGCGGCCGCCAGCAGGTAGCACTGGGTTTCGATGGCCCGCGCACGAATAAGCACATCCCAGTGCGCAGCCCCGGTCACCGCCGTGAAGGCCGAGGGCGCCGTAATCAGTTCAGCCCCCGCCGCACGCAACTCGCTGTACAGCTCGGGGAAACGCAGGTCATAACACACCGTCAACCCCACACGGCCCACCGGCGTATCCGCCACAACCACTTGGTTACCGAAAGCATAGTCGTCAGATTCGCGATAACGACCGCGAGCGTCCGCTACGTCCACATCAAACAAATGGAGTTTGTCGTAGCGAGCGACGATTTCACCCTGATCGTTGATCAGCAGCGAGCAAGCGTTGGGCTTGGCGTGGGGCTGGTCCTTGGGCGGCAACGGTAATGTGCCGGCCACTATCCATAAGGTGAGGTCGCGGGCGGCCTGTTTCAACCAGGGCAACACAGGCCCTTGGCCCAACGCCTCGGCGCGGCCAATGTCGGCCACGTCACGGCGCCCCATGGCGGCGAAATTCTCCGGCAGCACCGCGAGTTTCGCGCCACCGGCCGCCGCCTGTTCCAACAGGCGACGCGCCTGGGCGAGGTTGGCCAGCACGTCACTCTGGCTGACCATTTGAATTACCGCAAAGGACATGGGCCGACACTCCATACAGGGCATGGGGCCATGCTACTCCACAGCCTCTCAGTTTGGCTTTTCAAATGGCTTGTCGAAGGTGATTTTCGGATCCTTCCAAGGGCCCTGCACCTTGTATTGCACACTGGCAAAGCGCGAAACCCGGTCACCGATCAGCTTGTCGATCAAAAACAGCGCACCACCAATGGCCGGCGCACCGACAATCAGCGCCGCAATCGGCAGGTTGTTGGTCACAGGCAACGTGACCAGCAACTTGGCGTCGACGCGATCGGCAACCAGATCCAGGGTGCCGTTTAGCTCAAGATTGGTGGAAGGCCCGGTCATGGTGATGGGTTCGCGGGTCACGAACACGCCATTACTGGCGGCCAACAAGCCTTTGACCCGGTCGTAACTCAAGCCCTTGCCGAACAAGTCGGAAAAGTCCAAACGCAAACGCCGGCCAATGGAGTTGAAGTTAAGCAGGCCAAACACGCGCAATGCCTGGGCCCCGCCCTCCACTTCGACGAACTGACCTTTACGGAACGCAGCATCCAGGCTGCCGGAAAAGCGCTTGGGCCCGACCCAGGCCGGCGAACCCGGCCAGCGGCCATCCACGTCCAGGTGGAAGTCTTCGCTGGTCACCGTAGGCGCAAAACCCCACCCTTTGAGCACGTCGGCAATGTTACGGCCGTCGAGGCGGCCCTTGTACCAACTGCTGCTGGCGCCTGGCGCACCTTCCCAGCCCCCGGCGCCCTTGAGCAACATGCCCTTGAGGCCAAGGTCGAGGTTATTGAAAGCCAGGCCCTTGGCGGTCGGGCGGATTCTCAGCGACCAGGCGCCGATCAGGTCCGAGCCCTGGAACAATTGGTCGACGGCAATATCCAGGGCCGGAATGCTCTTGGGGTCGATATCGGCCAGCGGGTCCGGCGCGTTTTCGTCCGCCTGCGCGGTTGGGTCTGCCGCAGGCAATTTCACATATTTGAGGTTGACTGCAATCGGCGCGCCCTTGGCGTCCGGCAGGTTCACCGTGCCCTTGGCTTGCTGGCTATCGAGTTGCAGGCCCCAGGCCGCTGGTTTGCGATCAAGCTGCAAGCTGACCTGGTCAAACTGGGTACCAAACCCGGTCAGCTTGCCCACCTTGAAGTCCGCACCGCTGAGCAGTTGCTTGGCATTGCCACCTGGATCATTGCCCGCGTAGCGATCCACAAGTTTCTTCCAGGGATCGATATCCAGTTCCGACAGCACGCCACGAATGCGCAGGCCTTTGGCACCGGGCAGCACGGCATCACCATCGCCGAGGAACAGTTCGCCGCGGCCATCATTGAACGTGTCCGGCGGCGCGGCAAAAGTGAAATTCGCCAGCTCGCCGTAATCAAACCAGTAACGGCGTTCAGCGCCCTGCAAGGTCATACGAAAAGTGCTGTCACGCCCCTGGCTGGCCGGCATGCCAAACGGTGCCGGCAGGTCCACCGCGACGCCTTTGAGGTTGGAATTGACCATCAACTGGCTGTCTGCGCCGTCGAGGATCACTTGCAACTGGTAGGGAATATCGCCGGAGACCGGCAACGGCTGGCTGATGTTCAACCAGTCCGTGAGGCGCTTGACGGTGACCTGGCCATTGGCGGTCACGCGAGTGCTGATATTGCCCGGCTTGCCTTCGGCAAAGATCTGCGCCGTGATGGGGCGGTCGAACGCCTGGGCCGAGATCTTCTGCCCGCTCAGGCCCTTGGCGCTGTCGAAGCGAAAATCACCTTTGAGCTGGGTCAGGTCCAGCGGCGGTTCCGCCAATTGCAGGCGCGCCTTGTCGGTCTTGAAGTCCACCACGATCTTGGGCTCAGTGCCTTTGGCCAGCGGTACGTCCAAGTCCAGGCTACCTTGCAGGTCGCCCTCGCCTTTCCAGCCAGCGAACGTGGACGCCGTGCCGATAGGGGCTTCTTGAAGGATCTTCAGGCCGTCGCCCAAACCGCCGGAGAACCCGCCCGTGAGCAGCAGATGACTGTCCCCGCCCGCTGGGGCGTGGGGGATATTGACGTAGACATCCTTGACCTGGGTGTCGAGCAACTGGCCCTTGCTCGCCAGGATGCGTACGCCGCTTTCCTCGACGAACACTTCACCATTGACCTTGTTCACATGAGGCCAGCCGGGCTGGAAGGCCAGTTCGGCATCATGCACCTTGAAGAACAGGCTGATATTGCGCGACGCCGGCAGCGCATTGTGGCTGAGCGAACCCTGGTACTGGAAAAAGCCTTCGTCCACCGCACCCTTGAGGATCGCCGTGCGCAGCCATTCATCCAGCGCCGGGCTCAACACGGCCGGTAGGTATTTGGGAGTGAAACGGCCATCGCCATCGACCATGCCGACCCGCAGGTCCATGTAGTCTTCCTGGCTGTGGTCGAAATGCAGGCGAATCAGGAAGTCCGCCGCCACCTTGCCTTCCTCGCCCAGTACCTTGATATACGGGGCGATCAGGGTGAAGCCTTGCTTGTCCAGCTTCCAGGTCAGGCGCGCATTGGCCTGGATGTATTGCCACGGCTTGGCGAAGATCGGATACAGATGCAAGGAGAAGTCCTTGCTGTCCATGCGCAACTCGCCCTGGCCCAGGTCGCCACTGATGCTGCCGGACACATTGCGTGCGGCCGGCGCGCCAAAGTAGGCATCGAAGCCGACACGCTCCAGGTTGGCGGCAAAACTGAGTTTGCGGTCGGTGGTGTCTTGCGGCCGGAAGTCCACCAGCACATTGCGTAACAGGCCGGTGGCTTTGAGGTGTTCGACGGCCTTGGCGAAACCGTCCGGCAGCGGTGCCAAGGCGTTGAGCAGCGGTGTGATGGGAGTGAGGTCGAGACGATCGGCCTGCAACTTCCACACTTCCTGTTCCTTGTCGGTCGCCAGGCTTTGCTGCAATTGCAGGCGCGACTCCCAACGGGTTTCGCCAATGTTCATCGCCAAGGAATCAAACAGCACCTTGAGGCCAGTGTCACTGCGCTGCAGGTAGGCGGTCAGGGCCAGGTTTTCGAGGTGTACCGGCTTACGGTCGGCGTAGCTGCCCTTCACTTGGGGCGAATTGAGGCGTACCGCCGCGCTTTGCACTGTGCCTTTGGCCCAACTGAGCCAAAACTCGCCGCCGGCCTTCAATTGCGTCAGCTTCCATTGCTGGGTCAACCTCGCGGGAATCCACTTGGCCCAGTCGCTTTGCGGCAGGCTCAGGTAGGCATCGACCTCAGCGTCTTGCCACTGGCTGGCACGAATGCGGCTACGCAGGCTGACCGCCAACGGTTGGCCGTCGGGCAATGTCAGGCGAGCGTCCAGGCGCTGCTGGCTAATGCCGGTATGCAGGCTCAGGCCCACATAGGTTACGGTCACCGGCGCCTGGTCGAAGGGTTGCAGGGTCACCTGGCTGTCCAGCACCGACACGCGCTTGACCATCTGCATGCGCGTCAGCAGCTGTTGCGGGTCCAACGGCTGATTGTCCTGAACCGGCAAGCCTTGCAGCGTCCAGCGGCCGTCCTGGTCTTCCTTGACACTCAGTTGCAGGCCACTGACTTGCAGATGAGCGATGCGCACTTCGCGGGCCAACAGGCTGGCCCACATGTCCGGCACCACTTCCACCTGGTCCAGGCGCAAGGCACTGCTACCCTCGCCGACCATGACGTCGTGGGCCAGCAATACCGGGGCAAACCCGCTCCAGCGGCCCTCAAGGCTACCGATATGCAGCGGCGTCTCCAGCGCAGCCTGGGCCTTGGCTTCGACTTCGGCGCGGTATTCGGCCACCAGCGGGGTGAGTTCGCGCCCCAGGCTCACGTACACCGCTGCCAATACCAGCAACAACGCGCACAGGCCCAGGCCCCAACGGGTCAAAGCGGCAAAAAAGCGTATCAGACGCTCCATGTCAGGCGACCCTCAAAAAACAGTTAGCGGACGGCAGATCAAGGTCTGCCGGTCTCGAAGAAAGTGCACAGCTGGGGATCAGAGCAACACCACGTCGTATTGTTCCTGTGAATACATGGTTTCGACCTGGAAGCGAATCGTGCGACCGATAAAACTTTCCAGTTCGGCGACGTTACCGGACTCTTCGTCCAGCAGGCGATCCACCACCTTCTGATTGGCAAGTACTCTATAACCTTCGGCCTGGTAGGCGCGCGCCTCGCGCAGGATCTCGCGGAAAATCTCGTAGCAAACCGTTTCCGGGGTCTTCAGTTTGCCGCGGCCCTGGCAGCTGCTGCACGGCTCGCACAGCACCTGCTCGAGGCTTTCGCGCGTGCGCTTGCGGGTCATCTGCACCAGGCCCAACTCGGTGATGCCGATGATGTTGGTCTTGGCGTGATCGCGCTCCAGTTGCTTCTCAAGCGTGCGCAGCACCTGGCGCTGGTGCTCTTCATCTTCCATGTCGATGAAGTCGATGATGATGATGCCGCCCAGGTTGCGCAGGCGCAGTTGACGGGCGATGGCCGTGGCCGCTTCGAGATTGGTCTTGAAGATGGTCTCTTCAAGGTTGCGATGGCCCACGAATGCACCGGTGTTGACGTCGATGGTGGTCATGGCTTCTGCCGGGTCTACCACCAGATAGCCGCCGGACTTGAGTGGCACCTTGCGTTCCAGGGCTTTCTGGATTTCGTCTTCGACGCCATACAGGTCGAAGATCGGCCGCTCGCCGGGGTAGTGTTCCAGGCGATCGGCGATTTCTGGCATCAACTCGGCAACAAATTGCGTAGTACGCTGGAAGGTTTCCCGCGAGTCGATGCGAATTTTCTCGATCTTCGGGCTTACCAGGTCGCGCAGCGTGCGCAGCGCCAGGCCGAGGTCTTCATAGATGACGCTGGGCGCGCCGATGGTTTTGATCTGGGCGTCGATCTGGTCCCACAGGCGCCGCAGGTAGCGAATATCCATGAGAATTTCATCCGCGCCAGCGCCTTCTGCGGCGGTGCGCAGGATAAACCCACCCGCTTCCTTGATGCCCTCGGCGGCGACACAGTCGCTGACCACCTTCTTCAGGCGCTCGCGCTCGGCTTCATCTTCGATCTTCAGGGAAATGCCCACATGGGCAGTGCGTGGCATGTACACCAGGTAGCGCGAGGGAATCGACAGCTGGGTGGTCAAGCGGGCGCCCTTGGAACCGATAGGGTCCTTGGTGACTTGCACCACCAGGCTCTGGCCCTCGTGCACCAGCGCGCTGATGCTTTCCACCGCAGGGCCTTCGCGCAGGGAAATTTCCGAGGCATGGATAAACGCTGCACGGTCCAGGCCGATGTCGACGAAGGCCGCCTGCATGCCCGGCAATACGCGCACCACCTTGCCTTTGTAGATATTGCCGACGATCCCGCGTTTCTGGGTGCGTTCGACATGCACTTCTTGCAGAACACCGTTCTCTACCACCGCCACGCGCGATTCCATCGGCGTGATATTGATCAGAATCTCTTCACTCATGGCTGGGTCTCGTTCAGGCGTTTTCACAATAGTGACCGTTCGCTTAAGGCTTGGCGCTGGAATACGGCGTTCAGCACACGGTAAGGTTTTGCCAACAGGGTATGCCGAATTGGGCGAGCAGTTGCGCGGTTTCGCAGACTGGCAGGCCCACCACGGCGGAATAACTGCCATTAAGCCCGGCCACAAACACCGAACCCAGCCCTTGGATAGCATAGCCGCCAGCCTTGTCCTGCGGTTCGCCACTGTGCCAGTAGGTGGTAGCCTCCTGCACAGAAACCTCGCGGAAACGTACACGGCTGCTGACACATCGGGTTTCACATTGCTGGCCGTCGGTCAGGGCAATGGCGGTAAGCACTTCATGCTCGCGGCCGGAAAGGGCCATCAGCATGGCCAGTGCATCGGCCTGATCCACCGGTTTGCCCAGGATCTGCCCGTCAACGATCACCGCCGTGTCGGCCCCTAGCACGCAGGTGTTTGAGGTGTGGCCAAGCGCAACAAAACCCGCCGTCGCCTTGCCCCGCGCAAGGCGCTCGACATAGGCAACGGCAGGTTCGTTGTTGAGGGGCGTTTCATCAATAGCGGCGCTGACCAAGGTGAAGGGCACACCGATCTGGGCCAGCAGTTCACGTCGCCGCGGGGAGCCCGAGGCCAGATAAAGCGAATTCATTGCAGCCTCTCCCTGTGGGGTTCGATAACCAGGCAGAGCCTCGCAATCCATTCAATTGATTTTATAGCGGCGACGCAGCCCACGCAGGCCAAAACTGATCCAGGGCCACAACAAGGCACTGACCAGCGCCGGCAAGACCAGCGCCAGGGTCGGCTGGCGGTTGCCAGTCAACGCGCTGAGCCACAGTTGCACCAACTGCGCCAGGCCGAAGATCACCAGGATCACCAAACACTGCTGCCACATCGGGAACATGCGCAAGCGCTGTTGCAACGACAGCACCAGAAAGGTAATCAGGGTCAGGATCAACGCGTTCTGGCCCAGCAAGGTGCCATACAGCACATCTTCGGCCAACCCCAGGCACATCGCCGTGACCATGCCCACCTTGTGCGGCAGGTTCAATGACCAGAACGCCAGCAGCAAGGCCAGCCAGAGCGGACGCAGAATTTCCATGAACTGCGGCAGCGGCGAAACACTGAGCAGCAGGCCGATGGCGAAGGTCAGCCAGACGATCCAGCCATTGCGTGAATGAGTACCGGCCATTATTGCTCCCTCTGCCGTGTGGTGGCCGGAGCGGTGCTCGGCGTAGTGGCCGGGGGTTTGGCCGCCGCTGGCTTAGCCGGGCGCGCGTTGTGCGCTGCCGGTTGAGCGGGCGTTGCCGCCGGTGCCGGGGCAGTTGTTGCCGCAGGTGCAGGCGGACCGACGAAAGCCGGTTTCGGCACCGTGGCCGGCACGATAGGCGCGGTACCATTCTGCTGGTCTTCCGCTTCCTGGGCCTGGGCAGCGTCGTTGGCGCGCTCTTCCGGGGTGCGGTTGTCGCTGAACACCAGCAGCAGGTAGCGGCTGCGGTTCAAAGCGGCAGTCGGTACCGCCCGAACGATAGCGAACGGCTGGCCGGAATCATGGATCACCTCTTTGACCGTCGCCACCGGATAACCCGCCGGGAAGCGCTGGCCCAGGCCAGAGCTGACCAGCAGGTCACCTTCCTTGATGTCAGCGGTGTCCGCCACATGGCGCAGCTCCAGGCGTTCCGGGTTGCCGGTGCCGCTGGCAATGGCGCGCAGGCCGTTACGGTTGACCTGTACCGGAATGCTGTGGGTCGTATCCGTCAGCAACAGCACCCGCGAGGTGTAGGGCATCAACTCGACCACCTGGCCCATCAGGCCACGGGCATCGAGCACCGGCTGGCCAAGCACCACACCGTCGCGCTCACCCTTGTTGATGATGATGCGGTGGGTAAAGGGGTTGGGGTCCATGCCGATCAGCTCGGCCACTTCGACCTTTTCGTTGACCAGCGCGGAAGAATTGAGCAACTCGCGCAGCCGAACGTTCTGCTCGGTGAGGGCCGCCAGCTTTTGCATGCGCCCCTGCAACAGCAGGTTTTCAGTCTTGAGTTTTTCGTTCTCGGCGACCAGTTCGGTGCGGCTGCCAAATTGGCTGGACACACCCTGGAATAGACGTTGCGGCAGGTCGGTGATCCAGTAGGTCTGCATCAACACCAGCGACATCTGGCTACGCACCGGCTTGAGCAGTGCAAAGCGGGCATCGACCACCATCAGCGCGACCGAAAGCACGGTCAGCACCAATAAGCGCACACCCAATGAGGGGCCTTTGGCGAAAAGCGGTTTAATAAGCCGCTCCTCCCAGGCAAATGTTCTCTTTATTCATACGGCATCAAACCGGCCTGGATGCAGATTGAAGAAGATAAACGCCAACAGGCAGCACTGCAAAGTGCTGCCTGCCGACGAAGCATGAACCATCCAGGCAATCTTATTCGCTGGAGAGCAGGTCCATGGTGTGTTTATCCATCATTTCCAGCGCACGACCACCGCCACGGGCAACACAGGTCAGCGGGTCTTCGGCGACGATCACCGGCAGGCCGGTTTCCTGGGCCAGCAACTTGTCGAGGTCGCGCAGCAAGGCGCCACCACCGGTCAGTACCAGGCCACGCTCGGCGATATCGGAAGCCAGCTCCGGCGGCGATTGCTCCAGGGCGCTTTTCACCGCCTGAACGATGGTGGCCAGGGACTCTTGCAGAGCCTCCAGCACTTCATTGGAGTTCAGGGTGAAGGCACGTGGAACGCCTTCGGCCAGGTTGCGACCGCGCACATCGACTTCGCGCACTTCGCCGCCTGGGTAAGCGGTGCCGATTTCCTGCTTGATGCGCTCGGCGGTGGACTCGCCGATCAGGCTGCCGTAGTTACGACGCACATACGTGATGATCGCTTCGTCGAAACGGTCGCCGCCCACGCGTACGGATTCGGCATACACCACACCGTTCAGGGAAATCAGGGCGATTTCGGTCGTACCACCACCGATATCCACCACCATCGAACCGCGTGCTTCTTCAACCGGCAGGCCGGCACCGATCGCAGCGGCCATCGGCTCTTCGATCAGGAAGACTTCACGGGCACCGGCGCCAAGGGCCGATTCACGGATGGCGCGACGCTCAACCTGGGTGGACTTGCACGGAACGCAGATCAGCACGCGAGGGCTGGGCTGCAGAAAACTGTTTTCGTGAACTTTGTTGATGAAGTACTGCAGCATCTTTTCGCAGACGCTGAAATCGGCGATCACGCCATCCTTCATCGGACGAATGGCAGCAATATTGCCTGGTGTACGGCCGAGCATGCGCTTGGCCTCGGTGCCAACGGCAACGACACTTTTCTGATTACCATGGGTCCGAATGGCCACAACCGATGGCTCATTCAGAACGATACCGCGCTCGCGCACGTAAATAAGGGTGTTGGCAGTGCCCAGGTCAATGGAGAGATCGCTGGAAAACATGCCACGCAGTTTCTTGAACATGGGGAAAGGACCCTAGGCAACGCGTGGGTAAAAAAGTGCGGCAAACTCTAACAACGACAGGGATTTTGGGCAAGGCGCCAATGTGCTAAATTGGCCGACTTTCTGTGCACCAACCCCCACAATCGCGGCCTTATGACCGTAGAAATGCGGTAGTGTTCCGACAATCTAACACACGGACGCCCTCCGTTCTGTTTTCCACTGGAGAATCCCATGGCGCTTGAACGCTCCGACGTGGAAAAAATCGCACATTTGGCCTCGCTTGGCCTTAATGATGCCGATCTTCCACAGACCACCGCAGCCCTGAACAGCATTCTCGGGCTGGTCGACCAAATGCAAGCCGTGAATACCGACGGCATCGAGCCCCTGGCTCACCCACTGGAAGCCAGCCAGCGCCTGCGCGCAGACGTCGTGACCGAACGCAATAATCGCGAGGCCTACCAGTCCATCGCGCCAGCGGTCGAAAACGGCCTGTACCTGGTTCCGAAAGTCATCGACTAAAGGGAAAGAGCCTTTCATGCATCACATGACTCTGGCCGAGATCGCCCGCGGTCTCGCCGACAAATCGTTTTCCAGCGAAGAGCTGACCCAGACCTTGCTGGCGCGTATCGCCGCGCTCGATCCGAAGGTCAACAGCTTCATCAGCCTCACCGAGGAGCTGGCCCTGAGCCAGGCCAAGGCCGCCGACGCCCGTCGCGCCAACGGTGAGAACGGCGCGCTGCTTGGCGCACCGATCGCCCACAAGGACCTGTTCTGCACCCAGGGCATTCGCACCAGCTGCGGCTCGAAGATGCTCGACAACTTCAAGGCGCCCTACGACGCCACTGTGGTCGCCAAGCTGGCCGCTGCCGGGGCCGTGACCCTGGGCAAGACCAACATGGACGAATTCGCCATGGGCTCGGCCAACGAGTCGAGCTACTACGGCGCGGTGAAAAACCCGTGGAACCTGGAGCACGTACCGGGTGGTTCCTCCGGTGGTTCGGCTGCGGCCGTGGCCGCGCGCTTCCTGCCCGCCGCTACCGCCACCGACACCGGCGGTTCGATCCGCCAGCCAGCGGCCTTCACCAACCTCACCGGCCTGAAGCCGACCTACGGTCGTGTGTCTCGCTGGGGCATGATTGCCTATGCGTCCAGCCTCGATCAGGGCGGCCCATTGGCACGCACCGCTGAAGACTGCGCAATATTGTTACAAGGCATGGCAGGCTTCGATAAACAGGACTCCACCAGCATCGACGAGCCCGTGCCGGACTACAGCGCCAGCCTGAACACCTCGATCAAGGGCCTGCGCATCGGCGTGCCGAAGGAATACTTCAGCGCCGGCCTCGACCCGCGTATCGCCGATCTGGTGCAAAACAGCATCAAAGAGCTGGAAAAACTTGGCGCCGTGATCAAGGAAATCAGCCTGCCGAACAACCAGCATGCGATTCCCGCCTACTACGTGATCGCGCCAGCAGAGGCGTCTTCCAACCTGTCGCGTTTCGACGGCGTGCGCTTCGGCTATCGCTGCGAAAACCCGAA
The DNA here is from genome assembly GCF_001728935.1 of Pseudomonas sp. AP42. Classification (NCBI taxonomy): domain Bacteria; kingdom Pseudomonadati; phylum Pseudomonadota; class Gammaproteobacteria; order Pseudomonadales; family Pseudomonadaceae; genus Pseudomonas; species Pseudomonas sp. AP42. The sequence goes on along the minus strand of NZ_LYSO01000034.1, from coordinate 12,206 downwards.
AGACCTCACCGACCTGTACAAACGCTCCCGTGGCGAAGGCTTCGGCAGTGAAGTGCAGCGCCGGATCATGGTCGGCGCCTACGCCCTGTCGGCCGGCTACTACGACGCGTACTACCTCAAGGCGCAAAAAATCCGTCGCCTGATCAAGAACGACTTCATGGCCGCCTTTGAAGAAGTCGATGTGATCCTCGGCCCGACCGCGCCGAACCTGGCGTGGAAGATCGGCGCCAAGACCGGCGACCCGATCGCCGAGTACCTGGAAGACCTCTACACCATCACCGCCAACCTCGCGGGCTTGCCGGGCTTGTCCATGCCCGCAGGTTTCGTCGATGGCCTGCCGGTGGGCGTGCAATTGCTCGCCCCGTACTTCCAGGAAGGCCGCCTGCTCAATGTGGCGCACCAGTACCAGTTGAACACCGACTGGCACACCCGCACCCCTACCGGCTTCTGAGGAGAACACTATGCAATGGGAAGTTGTGATCGGGCTGGAGATTCATACCCAGCTCGCCACCCAATCGAAGATTTTCTCCGGTAGCGCCACCACGTTCGGCTCTGAGCCCAATACCCAGGCCAGCCTGGTAGACCTGGGCATGCCCGGCGTGCTGCCGGTGCTGAACCAGGAAGCGGTGCGCATGGCGGTGATGTTCGGCCTGGCGATTGACGCCGAGATCGGCCAGCACAACGTGTTTGCGCGCAAGAACTACTTCTACCCGGACCTGCCCAAGGGCTACCAGATCAGCCAGATGGAACTGCCGATTGTCGGCAAGGGCCACCTGGACATTCCCCTGGAAGACGGCACAATCAAGCGTGTCGGCGTCACCCGTGCGCACCTTGAAGAAGACGCCGGCAAAAGCCTGCACGAAGAATTCCCGGGCGCCACCGGCATCGACCTGAACCGTGCCGGCACGCCGCTGCTGGAGATCGTGTCCGAGCCGGACATGCGCAGTGCCAAGGAAGCCGTGGCCTACGTCAAGACCATCCACGCGCTGGTGCGCTACCTGGGCATCTGCGACGGCAACATGGCCGAAGGCTCGCTGCGTTGCGACTGCAACGTGTCGATCCGCCCCAAGGGCCAGGTCGAGTTCGGCACCCGCTGCGAGATCAAGAACGTCAACTCGTTCCGCTTCATCGAGAAGGCGATCAACAGCGAAGTGCGTCGCCAGATCGAGCTGATCGAAGACGGCGGCAAGGTGATCCAGCAAACGCGCCTGTACGACCCGAACAAAGACGAAACCCGCGCCATGCGCAGCAAAGAGGAAGCCAACGACTACCGTTACTTCCCCGACCCGGACCTCTTGCCGGTGGTACTGGAGGACTCGTTCCTCAATGACATCCGCGCCACCCTGCCGGAATTGCCGCAGCAAAAACGCGAGCGCTTCCAGGAGCAGTTCGGCCTGTCCGTCTACGATGCCAGCGTGCTGGCCTCCAGCCGCGAACAAGCCAACTACTTCGAAAAAGTCGTGAGCATTGCCGGCGACGCCAAGCTGGCGGCCAACTGGGTGATGGTCGAGCTGGGCAGCCTGTTGAACAAACAAGGCCTGGAAATCGACGAAGCACCGGTCACCGCCGAGCAACTGGGTGGCATGCTGCTGCGCATCAAAGACAACACCATCTCCGGCAAAATTGCCAAGACCGTGTTCGAAGCGATGGCCGCCGGTGAAGGCAATGCCGACGAGATCATCGAGAAGCGTGGCCTCAAGCAAGTCACCGACAGCGGCGCCATCTCGGCCGTACTCGATGAAATGCTCGCGGCCAATGCCGAGCAGGTCGAGCAATACCGCGCGGCAGACGAAGCCAAGCGCGGCAAGATGTTCGGCTTCTTTGTCGGCCAGGCGATGAAAGCCTCCAAGGGCAAAGCCAACCCGCAACAGGTGAACGAACTGCTCAAAAGCAAGCTCGAAGGCTGATTGCAGTGAAATGGTTGGAGTGGAGTTTCACATACACCCCGACCTTTTGTGGGAGCTGGCTTGCCTGCGATTCAGGCACCTCGGTGTTTCAGTTACACCGAGCCGATGCTATCGCAGGCAAGCCAGCTCCCACATTTACATCTGGGACTTCCTGACAATGAAGCGTCTACTCGGCCTCCTGGCCTTGTCCTCCCTGCTGGCCGGTTGCGCCAGCGGCCTCATCGACCCCAACGGCTACGACGAAACCGGCACCGCGTCCTATTACGGCGCCAAGCACCATGGCAAGAGAACTGCCAGCGGTGAACCTTTCAACCAGAACGCCTTGACCGCCGCCCATCGGCGCCTGCCCTTCGGCACCCAGGTCAAGGTGACCAACCTCGACAACAACCGTTCTGTCGTGGTGCGTATCAATGATCGCGGCCCGCATACCCGTGGCCGCCTGATCGACCTTTCACGCAAGGCTGCCGAGCAACTGCGCATGCTGAGCAGCGGCACCGCGCGGGTTCGCGTGCAAGCCCTGAACAACTGATCGAGGCAGCCTTGAGCATTTTCGGATTGAACGCCCTATCGCCCTGGAGCCTGCTCGAACTGGTGGGCGGCCTGATCTTGCTGATCGTCGGCGCTGAAGTCCTGGTGCGCGCTGCGGTGCGCCTGGCGGCCAGCCTCAAGGTGCGGCCACTGATCATCGGCTTGAGCATCGTCGCTTTCGGCAGCAGTGCACCGCAGATGACCGTGAGCCTGCAGGCCACGCTGGCTGGCAACACGGACATTGCCGTAGGCAGCGTCATCGGCAGCAGTATCTTCAATATCCTCGTGACCCTGGGCTTGTCCGCACTGATCATTCCACTGCGAGTCTCGCGGCAGCTGGTGCGCGTGGATATCCCGGTGATGATCGTCGCCGGCCTGCTGGTGTTTATCCTGGCCGCCAATGAAATGCTGACGCCCTTCGATGGCGCCGTGCTGCTGGTGGCACTGGTGGCCTACCTGGGCGTATTGCATTACCAGACACGCCACTCCCGCCGCCCGCGCACCCTCGACACCGTGGCCAAAGCGCCATGGCTGAGCAGTGTGCTGCTGATGCTCGGCGGCTTGCTGGTGCTGGTGCTGGCCGGGCATTTGTTGCTCGGCGCAGCGGTGGACGTGGCGGGCGACCTGGGCCTGTCGGAGCGCGTCATCGGCCTCACGCTGATCGGCGTCGGCACCTCGCTGCCGTGCCTGGCCACGTCGCTGATCGCCGCCTTGCGTGGCGAACGGGAGATTGTCGTGGGCAACGTGATCGGCAGCAACCTGTTCAACCTGCTTGGCGTACTGGGTTTTACCGCACTGGTGGCGCCGACACCGCTGTCGGTCTCGCCCAACGCCCTGGACTTCGATTTACCGGTGATGCTCGGCGCCATCATCCTGTGCCTGCCGGTGTTTTATACCGGCTACCGGGTAACGCGCATCGAAGGGCTGGTGCTGCTAGGGCTGTACCTGGCTTACGGCCTGCATGTGATGGCCTTCACCACTGGCATGCCGCTGGCTAACAAACTTGAACAATTGATGCTGTATTACGTCCTGCCGGCGTTAGGGGTTCTGCTGTTATTCACCTCACTGCGCGCCTGGCACCGCCAACACAAGAGGGAATCGCAATGACCGATCAAAAAAAGCCCGGGGTTGAAGTGCGTCGCCAGGTCATGGGCGATGTGTTCGTCGACCGCGCCTTGGGCAATGCCACGGCGTTCACCCAGCCGCTGCAGGACTTCGTCAATGAGCACGCGTGGGGCAGCGTCTGGAACCGCGAAGGTTTGCCGCTCAAGACCCGCAGCCTGATCACCCTCGCCGCCCTCACCGCTCTCAAGTGCCCGCAGGAACTCAAGGGCCATGTGCGCGGTGCACTGAATAATGGCTGTACGGTCGAGGAGATTCGCGAAGCGCTGCTGCATTGCGCGGTGTATGCCGGGGTGCCGGCGGCGATTGATGCGTTTCGCGCGGCGCAGGAAGTGATTGAGGCGTATCAGGCCGATCAGCAGTGACTGCCAGATAGCTATCGCAGGCAAGCCAGCTCCCACACTTGAGGGTATTCACACGCCCACATGTGGGAGCTGGCTTGTCGGGTCGCCGCATCGCTGCGATGGGGCCTCAAGCTGCCCGCCTATTTCAGATCCAACCACCCGCCTGCAACACAAAAATCCCGATATTCGTGGTCACCGCCGCCATCAACGTGGTGATCACGATAATCGCGGCCGCCAACTCATGATTACCCTCCGCCGCCCTGGCCATCACAAAGCTTGCGGCGGCGGTCGGCGCGCCGAAATACAGGAACAGAATCCCCAACTCCGGCCCACGGAACCCCAACAACCACGCGCCCAGGGTCGCGATCACCGGTAGCCAGATCATCTTCATCAGGCTCGCGCTCAAGGCCATGTTGCCGCTCTTGCGTAGCGCGGCCATGGACAAGGTGCCACCGATGCAAATCAACGCCAGCGGCAGCGTGGTATCGGACAGGTACTGCAAGGATTTCTCAAGCCAACCGGGCACGCCGATCTGGAAGTACGCGAACGGCGTGGCGACGATCACGCTGATAATCAGCGGGTTGGCCATTACGCTTTTGAAGATACTCCACGGGTCGGACTTGATCACCGGGCTATACACCGCCAGCACAATGGTCGACAGCGTGTTGTAAAAGAGGATCACCAACGCGGCGAGGATCGCGCCCAGGGAGATGCCGTAGTCGCCGTACATACTGGCTGCCAGCGCCAGGCCGATGACCCCGTTGTTGCCACGAAACGCGCCCTGGGCGTAAATGCCTCGGTCTTCGCGCTTGCAACGAAAGATCGCCCAGCCCCAGGCCATGGCAAAGCTCACCAAGGTGGCGACGCAAAAGTAGATCAGCAGCCCCGGTTTGAGCGCCGAGTGCAGGTCGGCATGCAGAATGCCCAGGAACAGCAGCGCCGGCATGGCAACGTTGAACACCAGGGACGATGCGGTGTGGATAAAGTTGTCGTTGATCCAATTGATGCGCTTTAGAAACACGCCCAGGAACAGCATGGCAAACACCGGCGCGGTGATGGTGAGGGTGGTGAGGAAGATTGCCAGCATGCCGGGGAGAACCTTGGTGGGCGTCGTTAGTTGGCTAATGATAAGCCATAGAGCCTGTGGCGTCTGGTAGGGCGCCTTCGCGAGCAAGCCCGCTCCCACATTTAGTCGCATTCCAAAGGTAGAACTCGGTCAAATGTGGGAGCGGGCTTGCTCGCGAAGGCAGCGACTCGGTCTCAGGTAATCGGCGCCGGGTTGAACAGCGTGATGTCGTTATGCAGCTTATGCCGCTCTGCCCAGGTCTGCTTCTTGCCGCTGGCCACATCCAGATAGAAGTGGAAAAGCTCCCAGCCCAACTCCTCGATACTCGCGCGCCCCGTGGCAATGCGCCCGGCGTCGATATCGATCAGGTCCGGCCAACGCTGGGCCAGCTCGGTGCGGGTCGAAACCTTCACCACCGGCGCCATCGCCAGCCCGTACGGCGTGCCGCGCCCGGTGGTGAACACGTGCAGGTTCATCCCCGCCGCCAGTTGCAAGGTGCCGCAGACAAAATCACTGGCCGGTGTGGCGCAGAAGATCAGGCCCTTTTGCTTGAAGCGCTCGCCAGGGCCAAGTACACCGGTGATCGCACTGCTGCCGGATTTGACGATGGAGCCCAACGACTTCTCGACAATATTCGACAGCCCGCCCTTCTTGTTACCCGGCGTGGTATTGGCGCTTCGGTCCGCCTCGCCCTTGGCCAGGTAACGGTCGTACCAGTCCATCTCCCTGACCAGCTCGCGAGCAACGTCTTCGTTTTGCGCGCGTGAAGTCAGCAGGTAAATCGCATCGCGCACTTCCGTCACTTCGGAAAACATCACCGTCGCGCCGGCGCGCAGCAACAGGTCCGAGGCGTAGCCCAGCGCCGGGTTGGCGGTGATGCCGGAAAACGCATCGCTGCCGCCGCACTGCATGCCCAGGATCAACTCGGAGGCCGGCACGGTTTCGCGGCGGCGCTGGTCGAGTTTCTTCAAGCGCACGTCGGCCAGCGCCATGATCTGCTCGATCATTTCGGTAAAGCCGTGGCTGGAATCCTGCAGGCGATACAGCCACGGCTCGCTCAGGTCTACAGAACTGTCGTTATCGTGCATCACCTGGCCGGCCTGGAGCTTTTCGCAGCCCAGGCTGATCACCAAGGCTTCGCCGCCCAGGTTGGGGTTACGCGCCAGGTTGCGCACGGTGCGGATGGGGATGTAGGCATCCGTCGCCGTAATTGCCACACCGCAGCCGTAGCTGTGGGTCAGCGCCACCACGTCATCGACATGCGGGTAGTTGGGCAGCAACTCGTCCTTGATGCGCTTGACCGCATGGTCCAGCACGCCCGTGACGCATTGCACGGTGGTGGTAATGCCGAGGATATTGCGCGTGCCCACGGTGCCGTCCGCATTGCGATAGCCCTCGAAGGTAAACCCCTCCAGGGGTGCCTGGGTTTCAGGCACCTCGGTGGACAGCGGCAAGCTGTCCAGCGGTGGTGCGGTGGGCATGCGCAACTGGTCCTCCTGCACCCAACTGCCGCGCGGAATCGGTGCCAGGGCATAACCGATGGTCTGGCCGTAGCGAATAATCTGGCCGCCCTCGGGGATGTCTTCCAGCGTCACCTTGTGGCTCTGCGGGATGAAATCCACGGTGACCAGGCCGTCGGGAAACTCGGTACCGGCGGGTACCCCTTGATCGTTCACCACGATCACCACATTGTCGCGCTCGTGCAAACGGATCGAGCGCGGCGAGTCGGCATGTTCAATCAACTGCATCACACGAACCTCAGGAATGCGCTTGAGAAAGGTTGGTCAACTCAGGGCCCTGGGTAGGCGGCTCCTTGAGCACCACGCGCTTGATCGGGCCAACAATCACCAGGTAACTGAACACCGCCACCAGCGCGTTGGCGCCAACGAACACCAGCGCCCATTTGAACGAGCCGGTGGTGCTGATGATGTAGCCAATCACAATCGGCGTGGTGATCGACGCCAGGTTACCGAAGGTGTTGAACAAGCCGCCACTGAGCCCGGCGATTTGTTTCGGTGAGGTGTCGGACACCACCGCCCAACCCAGTGCGCCAACGCCTTTGCCGAAGAAGGCCAAGGCCATGAAGCCCACCACCATCCATTCGATGTCTACGTAATTGCAGGCCACGATGCTGCTGGAAATCAGCAGGCCACCGATGATCGGCGCCTTGCGCGCGAAGGTCAGCGAGTGGCCTTTGCGCAGCAGGTAGTCGGAAATCACCCCACCGAGCACCCCGCCGATAAAGCCGCAGATCGCCGGTAACGAGGCAATGAAGCCGGCCTTGAGGATGGTCATGCCACGCTCCTGCACCAGGTACACCGGAAACCAGGTCAGGAAGAAGTAGGTGATGCCGTTGATGCAGTACTGGCCCAGGTAGACGCCGAGCATCATGCGGTTGGTCAGGAGCTGACGGATGTAATCCCACTTCGGCCCGTCGGTTTTCTTACCCTTGCCCTTGTCCTGATCCATATCGACCATCGCGCCATTGGCGGCGATGTGATTGAACTCGGCCTCGTTGATCATCGGATGCTGGCGCGGGCTGTGGATAACTTTCAGCCAGATCAGCGAGAACACAATGCCGATCACGCCCATCACGATAAACACGTGCTGCCAGCCGAAGCGATAGACGATCCAGCCCATCAACGGCGCGAACAACACCGTGGCGAAGTACTGGGCCGAGTTGAAGATGGCCGACGCAGTGCCGCGTTCAGCCGTAGGAAACCACGCCGCAACAATACGGGCATTTCCCGGAAACGACGGCGCCTCGGCCAAGCCCACCATGAAGCGCAGCATAAACAGCGCGACTACTGCAGTGGAGACGCCAAACTCACCGACATAGCCTTGCAGCACGGTGAACAGCGACCAGGTGAAGATGCTCAAGGCATAGACTTTTTTCGAGCCGAAACGATCGAGCAGCCAGCCACCGGGAATTTGCCCGGCCACGTAGGCCCAACCGAACGCAGAGAAGATATAACCGAGGGTGACCGCGTCGATACCGAGGTCTTTTTGCAGGCTGGAGCCGGCGATAGCGATGGTGGCCCGGTCGGCGTAGTTGATCGTGGTCACCAGGAACAGCATGAGCAGGATCAAATAGCGGACGTGGGTCGGCTTGGTCGCTTGCATGTAGAAGTACTCCCACTAATTATTTTTTTTGCGGGTAATGATTTTTTGTTTTCCTGTGGGAGCCGGGCTTGCCCGCGATGCAGGCACCTCGGTGTGTCAGCGAGACCGAGGTGATGCTATCGCAGGCAAGCCAGCTCCCACATAAAGCCGGTGCCACAGGGTGCTGCGTGTTACGAACCGATGTAGCTGGTCTTCACCACGGTGTAGAACTCTTGCGCATAGCGACCCTGCTCACGCGAACCGTAGGATGACCCCTTACGGCCACCAAATGGAACGTGGTAGTCCACCCCCGCCGTCGGCAGGTTGACCATCACCATCCCAGCCTGGGAGTGGCGCTTGAAGTGGTTGGCATATTTGAGCGAGGTGGTGGCGATGCCCGCCGACAAGCCGAACTCAGTGTCGTTGGCCATGGCCAGCGCCGCCTCGTAGTCGGCCACGCGCACCACGTTGGCCACCGGGCCGAAGATCTCTTCACGGCTGATGCGCATCGCCGCTTCACTGTCGGCAAACAGTGTCGGCGCTAGGTAATAGCCTTCGGTGTCGCAGGTCACCAGGCCGCCACCACTCACCAGCCGGGCACCTTCGCTCTGGCCGATATCGATGTATTTCAGGTCCTGATCCAACTGAGCCTGGGACACCACCGGGCCAATGTCGGTGCCGCTATTCAACGCGTGGCCGACCTTGATCGACTTCATGCGCTCGACCATCGCCGCGACAAACTGATCGTGAATCCCAGCAGTAACAATCAGGCGGCTCGACGCGGTGCAACGCTGCCCGGTGGAGTAAAACGCACTCTGTACCGACAGCTCGACAGCCTGCTTGAGGTCGGCATCGTCGAGAATGATCTGCGGGTTCTTGCCGCCCATTTCCAACTGCACCTTGGCCTGGCGCGATACACAGCTGACGGCGATCTGACGCCCAACGCCCACAGACCCGGTGAAACTGATGCCATCGACTTTCGGGCTGTTGACCAGCACGTCGCCGACCACACGGCCACTGCCCATCACCAGGTTGAACACACCGGCAGGGAAGCCGGCGCGGGAGATGATTTCCGCCAAGGCCCAGGCACAGCCCGGCACCAGTTCGGCAGGCTTGATCACCACGCAGTTGCCGTAGGCCAGGGCCGGGGCGATTTTCCACGCGGGGATGGCAATCGGGAAGTTCCACGGGGTGATCAGGCCCACCACACCGAGGGCTTCGCGGGTCACTTCAACGTTGACGCCCGGGCGCACCGACGGCACGTAATCGCCCGACAGGCGCAGGCACTCACCGGCGAAGAATTTGAAGATATTGCCGGCGCGAGTCACTTCGCCAATGGCTTCGGGCAGGGTCTTGCCCTCTTCGCGGGCCAGCAGGGTGCCGAGTTCTTCACGACGGGCGAGAATCTCGCTGCCGACTTTGTCCAGCGCATCGTGACGCGCCTGGATACCGGAGGTGGACCACGCCGGGAACGCGGCGCGGGCAGCATCGATGGCCGCGTTGACTTGGGCCACGTCTGCTTTGGCATATTCGCCAATGGCGTCGGACACATCCGACGGGTTGATGTTGGTGCAGTAGTCGGCGCCGGTTACCCATTCACCATTGATGTAGTTTTCAAAACGCTTTGCTTGGGACACGAATCTTCTCCTGATGCAAAAGGCCGCTGATTGCTCAGCGGCCTTGTGGATAATTTATTGCGCGCCTTGCTTGTCGATCAGCGCGGCGAGGGCTTCATACTCTTCCGGCAGCAGGTCGGTCAGTGGCGTGCGCACGGGGCCGGCGTCATAACCGACGATTTTCGCACCGGCCTTGACGATGCTCACCGCGTAACCGGCCTTGCGGTTACGGATATCCAGGTACGGCAGGAAGAAGTCGTCGATGATCTTGCCAACGGTGGCGTGATCTTCGCGGGCAATGGCGTGGTAGAAATCCATCGCCGTCTTGGGGATGAAGTTGAACACCGCCGAGGAGTACACCGGCACGCCCAGGGCCTTGTAGGCCGCGGCGTAAACCTCAGCAGTCGGCAAGCCACCGAGGTAGCTGAAACGGTCGCCCAGGCGACGGCGGATCGACACCATCAACTCGATATCACCCAAGCCATCCTTGTAGCCGATCAGGTTCGGGCAGCGCTCGGCCAGTTGCTCCAGCAACGGTGCGGTCAGGCGGCAGACATTGCGGTTGTACACCACCACGCCGATCTTGACCGACTTGCACACGGCCTCAACGTGGGCGGCAACCCCGTCCTGGCTGGCTTCGGTGAGGTAGTGCGGCAGCAGCAACAACCCTTTGGCGCCGAGGCGTTCGGCCTCTTGAGCGTACTCGATGGCCTGGCGGGTGGCACCGCCTACACCGGCCAGGATCGGCACGCTGGACGCGCAGGTATCCACGGCGGTTTTCACCACCTGGGAATATTCGCTGGCCGCCAGGGAGAAAAACTCACCTGTGCCACCTGCGGCGAACAAGGCGCTGGCGCCATAAGGGGCCAGCCATTCCAGGCGCTTGATGTAACCCGCCTGGTGGAAATCACCCTGGGCGTTGAAATCGGTCACTGGGAAAGACAGCAGACCGTGGGAGAGGATGGACTTCAGTTCTTGTGGATTCATTATTCGAACACCCTGGGCGAAGACTTTCTTACGAAAGGTTGTTGTTGGTTTTGATGATGTCGTACGTCATCGTACAACTATAAATAAATTCGTCAACTGCAATTCATCCGGCGTAATCCAACGAGGGCTTAAGACGCGGCTCTTGACGTAGGAAATTTCTCACCTATGATTCAGGTTACTGTATATGCATACAGTTATCACGGAAGATTCCTACGACATAGCAAGGAGCTAACATGTCAGGTCTTGAACTAGCAGCACCCGAAAAAACTCCGCCTACCCTGCGCTTCGAAGGCGGTGAACACACCGCCATCGGCGATGACACCCTGCTTCGCTTCAGCAAGGACGCCTCGGCCATTCCTGCCCGCCAAGTCGAACTGCACCTGCCCAACGGGCTCGCACTCACCTATGGCCAAGTGATCGCCCTGGGCGGCGACTTCTATGGCATCCCCGGCCAACCGATCAGCGATGGCAACTCCCCGGCCGAGCGCGTGCAACGCTTCACCGCCGCTTTCAACTCTCTCGCCGTGCTGCCCGCTTCACGGCAAGAAGCGCAGAAGATCCTGGCGGTGATGCAAAAGGAGATCAACGCCGTCAACCAGGCGATCAAGGAAGGCAAACAGCCGCACGAAGCCTATGACGCCCTTGGTGATACGTTGTCCGAGGAGTGGAACCGCATCACCGGCGGCGGCAGCGCTGTTTCGGCCCTCGTGCCGCTGGGCCGCTACCTGAAACTGGCAGCGGACAACGCCGACCACTTCGGTGAGTGGGCCTTGTCGGCCTACATGGCCGGCCATACGGCAGCACTGCAACAGGCAGTGGTGGCCCACCAGACCGGCACCGACCAGGCCCTGGAATTGGCTTACGCCATGAACAGCTTTGCCGATCACTTTTTGACCGACCTGTTTTCCGCCGGCCACCTGCGGGTACCGCGCAAACAACTGGCGGCAGTGGTGACGCCAGGAGAACTCGGCTCGCTGATCAGCCGCTTCATGCACGATGAAGACAGTAAATTCGGGCTCAAGGTGCGCAATGCCATGGGCGCTCAGTGGCATGCCTATGGCGACAAGCGCTACTTCGACAGCATCGACGCCGACAATCGCGTGCAGGTCAAAGAGGCCGTACAGGCCTCGGCCGATGAGATCTTCGAAACCTTCATCAGCGGCATCGCGCCCTCCCCGGCTGAGTTCAAGGCACCGCTGTATGTACCCGACCTGAACGCCGCACAAAACCCGGCGAATAACTTCTCGCCGCTGTTCAAGATGGAGGGGGACAAGGTACTGCGGCGCAAGGACGTCAACGATTTGAACGACAAGCACTGGACCAATGATTGGTGGGGATGGAGCACGTACTTGCTGCTTAAGGACTACAAGCCTAATCAACCCGCCAGCTAAATAGACGCGGTACTCCAGATAATGGAGATCAACTGTGGGAGCTGGCTTGCCTGCTCCCACAGCTGACCGCGCCCGGCCACACACTCCACGATGCGAAGCGAGCCGCTCTTGATCTTGATCTGCTTTTGATCTCAGGCGCCCCG
>NZ_LYSO01000033.1:0-54327 GCF_001728935.1 Pseudomonas sp. AP42 | reverse complement strand
AAAAGTGAGCCGCCGTCAGGGCGGAACCCCAAGTGGCCGTTACCGCAGCAATGGATCTACACACAATCCAGCTGTGTTGACTGTCAGGGCGCTATCGCAGGCAAGCCAGCTCCCACACTCACCGTGTTTATTCAGCAGAGGGTGGCGTCAACCGTGCTTCAAGTTCAGCCACCTTCGCCTCCAGGCTCTCCAGTCGCGCACGTGTGCGGGCCAGCACCACCATCTGGCTGTCAAACTCTTCCCGGCTGACCAGGTCGAGCTTGCTGAAACCACTCTGTAGCAAAGCCTTGAACTGGCTTTCGATTTCATTGCGGGGCAGCGGGGTGTCGCCGCTGAACAGGCGAGAGGCGTGGCCGCTCAGGGCGTCGAGGAAGTCTTTGGGCGCGAGCATTGGACATATTCCGGAAAACAGTTGGCCGGCAGTGTATCACGCAGCGTCTATAGTCATTTTCACGCCCTGCTGCGCACGGTTTTCGCGCATTGGGGCGGGCGGGCACGCACTGTTTTGATGCGCATTGCGGCCGCGCAGGCGCCCCGTAGGTGAGCACAAGCGGGCAAAGGATTGATTTCGGTGGTTTTTACGGAGCTGGCAAGGTTTCTGCTTAGACGATCATGACCCATGCACTGATGCAGTCGCTGTGACGAATGCAGTGCGCCGACGGATCCGGGGTACAGGGCTCGTCACCAGTGGTTCGCTGGCGTCGCGACGGCAAATGCCGAGGCGACGATGCGTTACAAAGCCAGGCACTGCGCTTAGACTTGAGACGGGTTTGTTTTCCTGGGGCAAGTCCACCAAATTCGGGAGAGAGTTTTCATGAAGCTAGTCACTGCCATCATCAAGCCGTTCAAGTTGGACGATGTTCGCGAGTCACTGTCCGAGATCGGCGTGCAGGGCATTACCGTTACTGAGGTCAAGGGCTTCGGTCGGCAGAAGGGTCATACCGAGCTGTATCGCGGCGCGGAATACGTGGTCGATTTCCTGCCGAAGGTGAAGATCGATGTCGCCATTGACGACAAGGATCTTGACCGGGTTATCGAGGCGATAACCAAGGCGGCCAACACCGGCAAGATCGGTGACGGCAAGATCTTCGTGGTCAATCTGGAACAGGCTATTCGCATCCGTACCGGCGAAACCGATACCGACGCAATCTAAGCCGCCAAACCCCAACGCCCCAGGAGAAAACAATATGACTCTGCGTAAATTCGCAGGGCTCGGAGCCCTGCTGTCCATCGTAATGCCAAGCCTGGCCATGGCGGCAGATGAAGTGGCTGCTCCAGTCCTCAATTCCGGCGACACCGCCTGGATGCTCACTGCCACCGCGCTGGTGCTGTTCATGACCATCCCTGGCCTGGCGCTGTTCTATGGCGGCATGGTCCGCTCCAAGAACATTCTGTCGGTGATGATGCAGTGCTTTGCCATCACTGGCCTGATCAGCATCCTCTGGGTCGTCTACGGCTACAGCATCGCGTTCGATACCACCGGTATGGAACAGGGCGTGGTCAATTTCAATTCCTTTTTCGGCGGCATGGGCAAGGCGTTCCTGGCGGGTGTCACCCCGGCCAGCATCACTGGGCCGGCGGCGCTGTTTCCGGAAGCCGTGTTCATCACCTTCCAGATGACCTTTGCCATCATTACCCCGGCGCTGATCGTCGGTGCTTTCGCTGAGCGCATGAAGTTCTCCGCGATGCTGATCTTCATGGCTATCTGGTTCACCCTGGTCTATGCGCCAATTGCGCACATGGTCTGGAGCGGCAACGGTGGCCTGATGTGGGACTGGGGCGTGCTGGACTTCGCGGGCGGCACCGTCGTGCATATCAACGCGGGTGTGGCTGGCCTGGTGGCGTGCATCGTGCTCGGCAAGCGTAAAGGCTTCCCGACCACTCCGATGGCCCCGCATAACCTGGGCTATACCCTGGTGGGCGCGGCCATGCTGTGGATCGGCTGGTTTGGCTTCAACGCCGGTTCCGCTGCGGCGGCCAACGGCACCGCGGGCATGGCGATGCTGGTGACCCAGATCGCCACCGCCGCCGCGGCCTTGGGCTGGATGTTTGCCGAGTGGATCACCCACGGCAAGCCAAGCGCCCTGGGTATCGCCTCGGGCGTGGTCGCCGGCCTGGTCGCCGTGACACCAGCGGCTGGCACCGTGGGCCCGATGGGCGCCCTGGTGATTGGCCTGGTCGCTGGTGTGGTGTGCTTCTTCTGCGCGACCAGCCTCAAGCGCAAGCTGGGTTATGACGACTCCCTGGACGCTTTCGGCGTGCACGGTATCGGCGGTATCGTCGGCGCGATCCTCACCGGTGTGTTCGCAGCTCCTGCTCTGGGCGGCTTCGGCACCGTGACCGACATCGCAGCCCAAGTGTGGATCCAGTGCAAAGGGGTGGGCTTCACCGTGATCTACACGGCGATCGTGACCTACGTCATCCTCAAGGTGCTCGACATGGTCATGGGCCTGCGTGTCACCGAAGAAGAAGAGGCGGTTGGCCTCGACCTGGCGCAGCACAACGAGCGCGGCTACAACTTGTAACTACGTGAAAAAAACATGCCCGGCTTGCCGGGCATTTTTTTGCCTGGCGTTTGTCTGTGGCTAAAGGTGCATGGGTTTTTTATCGAGTTTGTGATGGGATCCACACAGTACTTTTAAGGGTGCAAATGTCTTACAGGCATGAAGGCGTATTCGGCCCTTTGTTTTTTCTCAGAGCGCGCTAGAATGCGCGCCGATGGGCGGAGAACTGTATGTGGCAACAGACCCTGATTACCCTGCGGGCCAAGCCCCGGGGCTTTCACTTGGTAACGGACGAGTTGCTTGCCGGCTTGCCTGAATTGAAGGCCTGCCGTGTGGGCCTGTTGCATCTGTGGCTGCAGCACACCTCGGCCTCGTTGACCATCAACGAGAATGCCGACCCGGCGGTTCGCCGTGACTTCGAGCGTTTTTTCAACCTGCTGGTGCCACAAGGTCGCGCAGGGTTTGAACATAACGACGAAGGTCCGGATGATCTGCCGGCGCACTTCAAGGCCAGTCTGCTGGGCTGCCAGCTGAGTTTGCCGGTCAAGGCCGGCCGCTTGGCGATAGGGACCTGGCAAGGTGTTTATCTGGGCGAGCACCGTGATCATGGCGGTGCTCGTAAAGTCCTCGCCACCTTGCACGGTGAAGGGGCATAAGCCATAGGGAATCCTGTGGATGTTGATTTTTTTCCAGCGGCCTCGACAGAGGGTGAAGCTGGGCTATAACTAATCTGCTTTTCGCAAGTCATGAGGTAGAACATGAGCGACGATGATCTGGAACAAGACGACCTCGAAGTAGGTGATGAAGACGACACCGAAGACGGTCTTGAAGCAGTAGCGGCTGACGACGTTGCGGAAGATGACGATAACAGTGTTGGCGATGACGCGGCTCCCAAAGCCAAAGGCAAAGCCAAGGCGGCTGTTTCGGTAGACGAGTTGCCGAGTGTTGAAGCCAAGAACAAAGAGCGCGATGCCCTGGCCCGTGCGATGGAAGAGTTCCTCGCTAAAGGTGGCAAAGTGCAGGAAGTCGAGGCCAACGTGGTGGCTGATCCACCGAAGAAGCCGGATAACAAGTACGGCAGCCGACCTATCTGAGGTCTGCCTCCTGCTTGTAAGAAAAAGCCCGCCGTCGCTGCGGGCTTTTTCATGTCTGGAATTAAATCTCTCAGGTCACCATAAATCAAATGTGGGAGCGGGCTTGCTCGCGAATGCGCAGTGTCAGTTGATACCTTCATCACTGACCCACCGCATTCGCGAGCAAGCCCGCTCCCACATTTTTTGATCTGCGGTGTTACTGCCAGCTTTGCAGCAGTGGCGGCAACTCCGTCAGGCTGCGAATCTGCGCATCCGGGTGCTTGTCTCCCTCCCAGGCCTTGCCCGTGGGGTTGAACCACACCGCCCGCAGCCCCGCCTGCTGCGCGCCGGCAATATCATCCCCAGGATGATCGCCCACATGCACAGCCGCGCTGGCGTCCACACCGCCACGTTGCAGCGCCTCCTGAAACAGCCGTGCATCCGGCTTGGCGATGCCGATATCTTCAGCGCGCAGGGCAAAGTGAAAATAGTCCGCCAGGCCCACGCGCTGCACATCGGCATTGCCATTGGTGATCACCCCCAGCAGGAAGTGCTGGCGCAGCGCCTTGAGCATCGGCTCGGCTTCCGGGAACACGGTGAGTTGGTGACGTGCGTGGATGAACGCTTCGAAGCAGACGTCCGCCATCTCTGTGGCCTCAGGCTGGGGATAACCGGCCTCCTCGAACGCATGCATTAGCACGCGATGGCGCAGCAGGCTGATGCGGTGCTTGAGTTCGGGATGACGCTGCAGCACCTGTTGGCGCAGGCTGGCAAAATGCTCAAGGGGCAGGTCGCCGACCTTGGACGCGTGGGTCGCCAGCCATTCGCGCATCGACGCTTCGGCGCTGATGATGACGGGTACGTTGTCCCAGAGGGTGTCGTCCAGGTCGAAGGTGATCAGCTTGATACTCATGAGTCGCCGCCCTTGATGCGTTTGGCCCGTGGATGGGCGCTGTCGTACACCGTTGCCAGGTGCTGGAAGTCGAGGTGGGTGTAGATCTGCGTGGTCTTGATATCCGAGTGCCCGAGCAGTTCCTGCACGGCGCGCAAGTCTTGGGAGGATTCGAGCAGGTGGCTGGCAAAGGAATGACGCAACATGTGCGGGTGCAGATTCTGCCCCAGCTCCCGCTCGCCGGCGGCCTTGACCCGCAGCTGGATCGCCCGTGGCCCCAGGCGCCGGCCTTGCTGGCTGACAAATACGGCATCGTCTGCCGGGTTGGTCAGCAGGCGTAGCGGCAGCCATAGCTGCAAGGCTTCACGGGCTTTCCTGCCCACGGGCAGTACGCGGGTCTTGCTGCCTTTGCCGAGCACTTGCACCAAGCCATCGGCGAGGTCCAGTTGATCAAGGTTCAGGCTCGTCAGCTCGGACAGGCGCAGGCCCGAGGAATAGAACAGCTCAAGGATTGCCTGGTCACGATGGGCCAGGAAGTCAACCTCCACGGCACCGTCGAGCAGTTGCAGGGCGCGGTCGGTGTCCAGGGTCTTGGGCAGGCGCCGCTCGCCTTTGGGCGGCGACAGGCCATTGGCCGGGTCGTGGTCGCACAGGCCTTCGCGATTGAGGTAGTGATAGAGGCCGCGCACCGCCGACAGCAGGCGAGACAAGCTGCGTGAGGACTGGCCTTGTTGGTGCAACCGGGCGATCAGGCTGCGCAGGGCCTGGATATCCAGGGCCGTCCAACTGCTGACGTGCTGTTTTTCGCAATAGGCCAGGACCTTGTTCAAGTCCCGCCGATAGGCTTCCAGCGTATGGGGCGACACCTGGCGCTCATTGCGCAGGTGAGCGCAGTAAGCGTCCAGTTGCCGCTCCATGATCAGCGCACCGCGCGCAGGGTGGTGGTGTGGCGTGGCAGGACGCGGCCCAGCACTTCGGCGATATAGGTCAGGAACAACGTGCCCAACGAGCTTTTGTAGTGCGCCGGATCGCGGCTGGCGATGGCCAGTACCCCGTGCAAGCCTTGATGGCTGAGGGCGATGACGGCCGTAGAGCCGATCTGCTTGCGCTGTTCGGCGCCAAACAGGAAGTCCAGTTCATGCTCGCGCAAGGTGCCGCTGACGGTCTTGCCTTCGGACAACAGGCCGCCGATGGCCGTCTGCGCCTCGCCACCTGTGACCCAGCGGCCCACCGGCATCGGGTTGTCGCTGAACAGGATCAGGCTGACGAAGGGCACCTGGAAATCCTCACGCAGGCTGTCTTCCACGGCGATCACCGTTTCTTCCAGGCTGGTGGCATCCATCAGGGTCAGAATCAGGCGGCGCGTCTTGTCGAACAAGCGGTCGTTGTCGCGGGCCACGTCCATCAGATGAGAGAGGCGGTGGCGCATTTCAATATTGCGCTCGCGCAGGATCTTCATCTGCCGCTCCACCAGCGATACGGTATCGCCGCGCTGGTGAGGGATGCGCAGGGCCGGCAGCAACTCTTCGTGTTCGACGAAGAAGTCCGGGTTAGCCTCAAGGTACGCCGCGACAGCAGCGGCCTCCAGGCTTTCACTCGGGGTTGCGTGTGCGGGTACTTGAGGCTTATCGGTCATTAGCTTGGCTCACTCATAGACGGACCTGTCCTTCGTATACACGCGTGGCCGGCCCGGTCATCATCACCGGGTGGCCAGGGCCTGCCCATTCGATGGACAAACGTCCACCGGGCAGGTCGATCAACAGCGGCGAATCCATCCACCCCTGGCTGATCGCGGCCACGGCAGCGGCGCAAGCACCGGTGCCGCAAGCCTGGGTTTCGCCGACGCCGCGTTCCCATACGCGCAATTGCGCACGGTTACGGTCGATTACCTGCAAAAAGCCCACATTGGCCCGTGCCGGAAAGCGCGGGTGATGTTCGATCTTCGGCCCCAGTTCGTGCACGGGGGCGTTATTGATGTCGGTGACCCGCAGCACTGCATGGGGGTTGCCCATGGACACGGCGGCGATCTCTACGGTTTTGCCATCCACGTCCAACGCGTAACTGAGGGCCTGCTCGGTGGCCTGGAACGGAATATCCGCCGGCACCAGGCGCGGCGCGCCCATGTTGACGCTGATCTGGCCATCGTTGCGGATGTCCAGTTCGATCACGCCACCTTTGGTTTCGACGCGAATCTGGCGTTTGGCAGTCAGGCGTTTGTCGAGCACAAAGCGCGCAAAGCAGCGCGCGCCGTTGCCGCACTGTTCCACTTCGGAACCGTCGGAGTTGAAGATCCGGTAACGGAAATCCACCTCCGGGTTGCTCGGCGCCTCGACCAGCAGCAACTGGTCGAAACCGATCCCGGTGTGGCGATCGCCCCACTGTTTGGCGTGCTTGGGCAGGATGTGCGCGTGCTGGCTGACCAGGTCGAGGACCATGAAATCATTACCCAGCCCGTGCATCTTGGTAAAACGCAGCAGCATGGCTTACTCCGGCAGCAGGCTTTCGCCAGCATACAACTCGGCTACCGTCTCGCGGCGACGCACTTCAAATGCTTGATCACCGTCCACCAGCACCTCGGCGGTACGCCCGCGGGTGTTGTAGTTGGAACTCATGACAAACCCGTAGGCACCGGCCGAATGCACGGCCAGCAGATCACCTTCCTCAAGCGCCAACTCACGATCCTTGGCCAGGAAGTCGCCGGTCTCGCAGATCGGCCCGACGATGTCATAGGCGCGGGCGTCGCTTGCGCGCGGCGTCACGGCGGTGACATCCATCCAGGCCTGGTACAGCGCCGGGCGGATCAGGTCGTTCATCGCCGCATCGACGATGGCGAAATCCTTGTGTTCGGTGTGCTTGAGGTACTCGACCTGGGTCAGCAGCACGCCAGCGTTGGCGACGATGTAGCGGCCCGGCTCGAACATCAGCGTGAGGTCGCGGCCTTCGATGCGCTCGCGCACGGCCTGGATATAGTCGGCAATCAGCGGCGGCTCTTCATCGCGATAACGCACACCCACGCCACCACCGAGGTCGATGTGGTGCAGGTAGATGCCGCACTCGCCCAGACGATCGATCAACGCCAGCAGGCGGTCGAGGGCATCCAGGAACGGTGGCAATGTGGTCAGTTGCGAACCGATATGGCAGTCGACACCCAGCACTTCCAGATTCGGCAGTTGGGCGGCGCGGATGTACACGTCTTCGGCGTCGGCGATGGCAATGCCGAACTTGTTCTCTTTGAGACCGGTGGAGATGTACGGGTGGGTGCCGGCGTCGACGTCCGGGTTGACGCGCAGGGAGATCGGCGCACGCACGCCCATCTCGGCGGCGACCACTTGCAGGCGCTCCAGCTCGTCGGTGGATTCGACGTTGAAGCAATGCACGCCGACTTCCAGGGCGCGACGCATGTCTTCGCGGCTCTTGCCGACGCCGGAGAAGACGATTTTGTCCGCCTGGCCGCCGGCGGCCAGTACGCGTTCCAGCTCGCCACGGGAGACGATGTCAAAACCAGCGCCAAGACGCGCCAGGACATTGAGTACACCCAGGTTGGAGTTGGCCTTGACTGCGTAGCACACCAAGTGCGGCACGCCGTCGAGGGCGTCGGTGAACGAGCGGTATTGGGCTTCGATATGCGCACGCGAGTACACATAGGTCGGGGTGCCGAAGCGCTGGGCAATCGCGGACAAGGCCACGCCTTCCGCGAACAGCTCGCCGTCCCGGTAGTTAAAAGCGTCCATAAGTTTCCCTTGGCTTAGTAGGTGTCGTGCTTATGGGCTTTTGACGGCTTTTGCGACGATTGCGCCTGTTCGTTTGGATCTTTGCTGTCATCCGGCAGGTACAACGGGCCTTTCTGGCCACAGGCACTAACGAGGCAAGCGACCGCGACGAGCGCAGCAAGGGAAGAGATCAGGCGCTTCATGGCGAAATCCTTGAATATGCATTAATTGCGCCCGAGTATACCGACCACCCGCCAGCTTGCCTATGCGCCGCAACACCCGTCCGGCGGGGGTTTGCTGAGACAGTAGGGAAGCAGGCTACGATGCCTGGGGATATTTCGTACCGTCATCCGTGATCAAATCAGTATCCTTTGCAATCGGCGAAGCTCGCCCGTATCGTGCGGCGCTTGAGCAAAACCAGACACTTTTGAGGTTGCCACAATGAGTTTGACCGAAGCCCGTTTTCACGACCTGGTGGATGCCACCCAGCAGGGGCTGGAAGATATTTTCGACGACAGCGGCCTGGACGTGGACCTGGAAAACTCGGCCGGGGTGCTGACCGTCAAGTTCGAGAGCGGCCAGCAACTGATCTTCAGCCGCCAGGAGCCGCTGCGTCAGCTGTGGCTGGCGGCGCGCTCCGGTGGCGTTCACTTCGATTACGACGAAGAAAGCGGCAAATGGCAGTGCGACAAGAGTGAAGAGTTGCTGGGTGAGATGCTCGCCCGCCTGGTCCAGGAATACACCGGCGACGAACTGGATTTCGACGAGATCTGATGGTGAGTGAGCCTGCACCCGTACGCCCGCCCAAGCCGCTGTTCAGCAATGTCAGCCCGGCGGTGCCGTCACCTTGTATCAGTTTGTGTCGCCTGGACGAGCAGAAAGTCTGCCTGGGCTGCTTCCGCCATGTGGAAGACATCCGGGAATGGCGCTCTGCCGACGATGCGCGGCGCCGGGTGATCTGCGCCGAGGCCGAGCAGCGCAAGGCGAGCACCTGACGGCGTCTTGTTTATTTGTGTCGCTGTGGTAGTGTCCGGATACACCTCCATTCATCGAGGTCCGTGAGAACCCCGCCTTTTCCTGGCGGGGTTTTGCTTTTTTGTGCAGAAAAAAGGAGTCTGCCTGAATCATGACCACCGCACCGTCCATCATTCTTACCCGTCTTGACGTGCAGCGTCTGGAGCAACTGATCGACCGTTTGGGCGACGAGTTTCCCGGCGTCGAAGCGTTGCAAGCCGAACTCGACCGCGCCGAAGACGTGGTTGGTCACGATGAAGTGCCTGCGGGTGTCGTGACCATGAACTCCAGCGTGCATTGCCGTGAGCAAGGCAGCGGCATGGACTATCACCTGACGCTGGTCTACCCCAAGGACGCGAACGCCGACAAAGGCAAGATCTCGATCCTGGCGCCCGTGGGCAGCGCATTGCTTGGCCTGCAAGTGGGCCAGCACATCGACTGGCCGGCGCCAGGCGGCAAGACCCTTAAGCTGGAATTGCTCAGCGTCGAAGGCCAGCCCAAAGATGGCGGCGCCTTTTTGCTCTAAACCTGACTCAAGGCCGCATTGAGTGACTGTTCCAGTTCGGCTTTATAGCGCAGGTACAGATTGCTTGGGCTTTGCACATCGCCGAGCAGCCCCGACAGATCCAGGTCAGTGATATAGCAGCGGTAACGCTCGGTTTCCCGACGTTGCCCGACGATCTCCCGGGCGACCACCGTAAACAGCTGGTCGCCAAATTCCAGTTCGGAAAACTCCCGCTGATTGCAGTAAAGGGTGATCCCTACCTGGCCCGGCGCGCCTTTGCCGATAATCGCCTGCACGTCATAAAACGCTTTGTTGGCAGGGTCTTGCGGGGCCGGCCGTGGCTCCACGCCTCGCGCACGGCCGTTGCCCGATGGCAACAGTTGGTAGTACAGGATCTGTACTTCGCCCGCGGGTTGCTGAGCGTCCAGGGACGATAGCGCTTCGCGGCGGTACAGGATCGATTGCAAAAAACGCTGCAGCGGCGCTAGCAGGCTTTGCTCATCATGAAACGGCAAGCGCTGTTGCCAGAGCGCGTTGAATTCGTCGAGCACGTACAGGTCGGCGAAGCCTTCATTGACCCGGTAGAACACCTGCACACACTCGGCCTGGCCCATGGGCAGCAGCAGCGCCAGGTCGTGGTCTTCCAGGGCCATGGCGTCCAGGTGCCACGGGCTGTAGCTGGCCAACTCCTCGTTGAGGTAAGCGATCAGCGCGTCCTGGGTCGGCAGCGACACATGGGTGGCTTGGCCCGGCACCAGTTCCATGACGTGATAATGCTGCTGCACCTGGAGCAGGTAGCGATGGTTGCCCTGGCCGAGCAGCAGATGCTGCGCGGTGTCGAATACCTCTTCCACCCGCTGGGCAATGAACTGCGCCCGGTTGTGGCAGAAGCAGCGCACCCGCAGGCGTGGCAGATGGTTCGATGGCAGTTGGTTGAGGTAGTCGCGCAGGCAGTCGAGCAGGGCGTGCGGGCCGTCATAGCGGCTGACCATCACTTCGTTCCAGCTGTTGAGCGTGACCTGGTCCAGGGTCAGCACCAGGTTGTCGCGCACGCCGGCGTAGCTCAGGGAGTCGGTGCGCTCTGTGGTCATCAGGATATTCAGGTCGCGATGATGCTTGAGCGGGTCAACCCCAACGTTGATCAGCAGCAGCACTTCTTCTGGCACTGCCGGGCGCAGCAAACGGCTCTCATCGACACTGGCCAGGGGCAAGGCGATGGTCTGTTGCAGGCTGCCCAGCAGGTTGAACAGCTCGAACTCGGTCATGTCGCTGGTGCCGGGGTGCAGCGCCAGGCGGGTGCTGCTGTCGATCACGCCGTTGCGATGGCACCAGGTGAGCATTTCCAGCAGGTCGCGGCTGCGTTTGATCGGCGCGAAGTGTTCCCATTCCAGGGCGGTAAGGTTGCCGTTATACAGGCCCCAATGGTGTTGGCCCGGCTCTTTGCGGTTGGGCGACTGCACCAGGGTCAGGGTGTCTTCGGCCAGGTCGGGGGCGATGCCGGGGTTGATAAACTCGACCTTGCCGGCCTTGCGCTCGAACGCCGCGTACAAACGGCGGCCCAGTACATTGAGGTCGCGTTTATTGATCGGGCTGGCGGACTGTTCGCTGCGGGTGAACTGAGTGAGGAAGCGGTAGCTGTAGTTCAACTCATTGACCAGGGCGCGGCGCTCGGAAGCGACCTGGCGCACTTTCCATTGGCTGCGGCTGTCCAGCAGGGCCAGTTGGCGTGTGTCCCACCCCCATTCATGCGCCAGGCGTTCCAGTAGCTGCCGTTGCCAGCCAGCAGTGCGCTGGCCGGCGCTGAGTTTGCGGTTGACCTTCAGGTACAGGCTGCGGCGCACCAGTTCCAAGCGCTCCAGCTCGTTGCGGGCCTTGAGGTATTCCTCGATACGGCGGTAGACCATGATGTACGGGTCCAGCTCATCCAGGTCTACCTGATGGCTGAACACCGCCTGTTTGAAGCGCAGGCTCAGGCACTGCACCTTCGGGTGTTCGCTGGCGTAGACCTCGGTCAGCAGCAGCTTGAGCACCGATTTATAGGGCGACTCGATGCCCTTGAACAGTTGCCACAGCCCGGCGCCAATAAATTCCCCCGGAGGAATATGAGCCAAATGGCCGAGGTCGAGGGTTTCATCAGCGCGGATAAAGCGCTTGGAAATCAGTGCGTGAGTAAACTCGGCGTAGCGGTTTTCTTCGTAGACCGGCACCAACCACCAGATGGGCGTGCGTCCGGCCAGCCAGATCGCGGTGCGATAGAACTCATCCAACAGCAGGTAGTGCTGGGTGGTGCCGCAGTCGTCGGAGCTCAATTGTGTATCGCGATCACCCAACACAAAGCGCGTCGGGTCGATCAGGAAGAAATGCGCCTCGGCGCCCATGCCCAAGGCCCAGGTTTCCAGCAGTTGGCACTTTTTGCGCAGCTCGGCCAGCTCGGTCTCGCTCAGGTCGGGGGCGTGGCACACCCACACATCCATATCGCTTTGATCGGCCTGGGCCAGCGTGCCCAGGCTGCCCATCAGGAACAAACCGTGTATCGGCGTAGGCGGGTTACCGTGGCGCGGTTTATAGGAAAACGAGCGGGTCAGGCGCTGGGCATCGGCCAGGGCCTGGGCGTCCGGTTCAAAATTCGACAACCCGGCCGGCGTGCTGCTGGAGACGTAGCCTGGCAACAGCGGGTGATTGACGTGGAAAAACAGCGGCAACAAAGCCAGCACGCTTTGCTGGCGTGGCGTCAGCCCCTCGACGGCCCGGGCCATGCGGCCTTGGTTGAGGGTCATGAAACGCGCGCGCAGTTGGGTCAGCACCTTGCGGTCGATGCCTTCGTCCAGATCGGGGCGGATTTCATGGGTGCGGGTCATGTCGAACTCGTTGGCTCGCAGGGCCCGACGCGGGCGGCCATGCAGGAGTTTACAGACAGTAGCGTAGGAGTTTTAGAGGGAAGTGGCTTTTTGGCGTCAGAATTTTGTAGGCCGCGCAGCAATGCCCGCGGAATCCGCAGGCGGCGGACTCCATGGGCGGTATCAGGTATCAGGCGGCTTCTTTGGTGCTGGCAGTGGTGAGGATGGTCAGCAGGGTTTGGGCTTGCTCGGCAGCGTCCCGGCCAAGGCTCGTCAGATAGCCCCCGTCCGGTTGGTCGATCAGCCCTTTGGCATGGAGGCGCTTGGCAGCGGCGATGGCAGTAGGGGCGGCAGTCTGATGGACTTTCAAGCCTTCCTTGGTGCTGTCCAAGGGGAAGAGTACAAGGATTTCCAGTTCGGCAACCAACTCAGGGGTATACGACATAAGGACTCCAGACTTTCTAAAATTTATTAGAGGCTAGCAGGCCATAAGGTGAACGCACTTTGCCGAACTGTCCAGCGTGTTGCTGCGTGCCGGGGTTATTGCTTTTCCGGCGGCAGCTCGGGCAGTGCCCGCAGTGCTGTTTCATACCACTCGGTATTGAAGGCGCGGTCCTCGTCCAGCATGGCGTCGATCTCGAAGGCCAGAACGTGAGCCATCAGATTCAGGATCTCTTCGCGCTCGTAACCCACCAGGGTCAGTTTATTGAACGTAGCCTTCGCCGCTGGCGGGTTATCGCTCTCGATCTGGTTCTCGATGGCTTCGATCAGCGTGGTTTCGGTGAATTCTTCTTCGTCGTTGTCGATATCGGTCGGCTCGCTCATGGCAGGCTCCTCAAGGAAAGGGCGTCAGTCTACCCCCATTCAGGTGGGTGATGCTGCTGGTCAGGGAGACCTCGAGGATCTATAACTCTTGCAGCCAACCCCGCACCCGGCCTGGAGGCTTTGCGATGCTCAAGCTTTACGGATTTTCGGTCAGCAACTACTACAACATGGTCAAGCTGGCGCTGTTGGAGAAAGGACTGCCCTTCGAAGAAGTGCCTTTTTACGCCGGGCAAACCCCCGAAGCCTTGGCGGTCAGCCCCCGCGGCAAAGTGCCGGTGCTGGGTGTGAAGCAGGGGTTCATCAACGAAACCAGCGTCATCCTCGAATACCTGGAGCAGAGCCAGGAAGGCCCTGCGCTGCTGCCCGCCGACCCGTTTGCGCGGGCACAGGTGCTGGCGCTGTGCCGTGAGATCGAGCTGTACATCGAACTGCCTGCACGGGCGTGTTTCGCCGAGGCTTTTTTCGGCATGTCGGTGCCGGAGGCGATCAAGGAAAAATCCAGGGCCGAGCTGTTGCTTGGGATCGGTACGTTAGGCCGGCACGCTAAGTTCGCGCCTTATGTGGCAGGGGAGAGCTTCACCCTCGCGGACCTGTATTTCATGTACAGCTTGAACCTGGCCTGCGGTGTGGGCGAGAAGCTGTTTGGGCTGGACCTGCTGGCGCAGTTGCCGAAAGCGAAGGCGTTGTTGGCGCGCCTGAATGAGATGCCCAACGCGCAAAAGGTAGAGGCGGACAGGCAGGCGGCGATGCCAGCGTTCATGGCGATGATTGCAGCCAAAAAATAAATCTTTGGCAGCTGTAAGAGCGCCATCGCGGGCAAGCCCGCTCCCACGTTTTGATGTGTGAACCCAATCAAGTGTGGGAGCTGGCTTGCCTGCGATGCTTTTAGCGGCTGGCGAGCAATTGCTGGCCGCGCACGACCGCTGCCTTGACCTGTGCTGGCGCAGTGCCGCCCACATGGTTACGGGCATTCACCGAGCCTTCCAGGGTCAGCACGGCAAATACATCCTGCTCGATCTGGTCGCTGAACTGGCGCAGTTCTTCCAGGCTCATTTCCGCCAGGTCTTTGCCGGTGTCCACACCGTACTTCACGGCGTGGCCAACGATTTCGTGGCAGTCACGGAACGGCAGGCCACGGCGCACCAGGTAATCCGCCAGGTCGGTCGCGGTGGAGAACCCACGCAGGGCCGCCTCACGCATGATCGCGTGCTTGGGCTTGATCGCCGGGATCATGTCGGCAAAGGCGCGCAGCGAGTCGCGCAGGGTGTCGGCGGCGTCGAACAACGGCTCTTTGTCTTCCTGGTTGTCCTTGTTGTAGGCCAGTGGTTGGCCTTTCATCAGGGTCAGCAGGCCCATCAGTGCGCCGAATACACGGCCACTCTTGCCACGCACCAGCTCTGGCACGTCGGGGTTTTTCTTTTGCGGCATGATCGAGCTGCCGGTGCAGAAGCGGTCCGGCAGGTCGATGAACTGGAATTGCGCGCTGGTCCAGAGCACCAGCTCTTCGGAGAAGCGCGACAGGTGCATCATCGCGATGCTGGCCGCGGCGCAGAATTCGATGGCGAAGTCCCGGTCCGACACGCCGTCCAGTGAGTTGCCGCCCACGGCGTCAAAACCCAGCAGTTGTGCGGTGTACTCACGGTCGATCGGGTAGGTGGTGCCGGCCAGTGCAGCGCTGCCCAGCGGCATACGGTTGGCGCGCTTGCGGCAATCGACCAGGCGCTCGTAGTCGCGGCTGAGCATTTCGAACCAGGCCAGCAGGTGGTGGCCGAAGGTCACAGGCTGTGCGGTCTGCAGGTGAGTGAAACCGGGCATGATGGTGTCCGATTCGCGCTCGGCCTGCTCCAGCAACCCTTTTTGCAGGCGGGTGATTTCGCCCAGGATCAGGTCAATCTCATCGCGCAGCCACAGGCGGATATCGGTGGCGACCTGATCGTTACGGCTACGGCCAGTGTGCAATTTTTTGCCGGTCACGCCGATGCGATCGGTGAGGCGTGCCTCGATGTTCATGTGCACGTCTTCGAGGTCGACGCGCCAGTCGAACGTCCCTGCCTCGATCTCACCGCGGATGGTGGTCAGGCCGTCGATGATGCTGTCACGCTCGGCATCGGTCAGCACGCCGACCTTGGCCAGCATCGTGGCGTGGGCGATGGAGCCCATGATGTCGTGGCGGTACAGGCGTTGATCGAAGGTGACGGAGGCGGTGAAGCGCGCGACGAAGGCGTCGACGGGTTCACTGAAGCGGCCGCCCCAGGACTGGTTGGTCTTGTCGGTGCTCATGGATTCGCTCGTGATCTGCTTAAAAGAGGCATGAAGGTGTGCTGGCGATCATAACAGGGTTGCCCGTGGACGCGGTGCTGCGGGTGGCCGGCAATTTTATTTGTGTAAGAGATGGCTAAGTGCCTTGCCGCCGACCGCATCCGGGACGAGACTGGGGGCAGGTACTTATTGAAACGATATTTGACGATTGAGCAATGTCGCCTCGGTGAGCGTCTACAGTTGGACTGATAGTGTGTGAATGCACCAAAGTCGGGTGATGCGGTCATAACCAGACTATCCATTAAACAGGGGGGTATTCGGATTGTTTATCAGTGAACCCTACGACGATGCCCGGAGGCAGCGGGTCTTGGGCGCTATTGAACAGGTCCGGGTAAATTTGGGTGCCATTCTCAGGGCACTTTTTGCCGCTCGCGCTAGTCTTAGCGTGGATCGCTGTGACGTCAGTCACCGCACCTGTCTACGCTATCCTTGTGCGAGACTCACGCAGGAATCCAGCGCAATATGAATGTCCTGATCGTTGATGACGAACCCCAAGCCCGCGAGCGACTGAGCCGTCTGGTCAGTGAACTCGAGGGTTATACAGTCCTTGAACCGATTGCCACCAGCGGCGAAGAGGCGTTGACGCTGATCGACAGCCACAAGCCGGATGTAGTGCTGCTCGATATCCGCATGCCCGGTTTCGACGGCCTGCAAGTCGCCGCCCGCTTGAGTGAACGCGAATCGCCGCCCGCCGTGGTGTTGTGTGCGGCGCAGGATGAGTTTTCTGCACAGACGCTGGAAGACAGCGGTGTCAGTTTTCTCATCAAGCCGGCCACGGCCGAAGCCTTGCTCAAGGCCCTGAAAAAAGCCGAGCGCCCCAGCCGTGCCCAACTGGCTGCCTTGACGCAGCCGGCTGCGCAAAGTGGTAACGGGCCGCGCAGCCATATCAGCGCGCGTACCCGCAAGGGCATCGAGCTGATCCCACTCGGCCAGGTGGTCTACTTTATTGCCGATCACAAATACGTGACCCTGCGCCACGAGACCGGTGAAGTGTTGCTCGATGAACCGCTCAAGGCCCTTGAAGACGAGTTTGGCGAACGTTTCGTGCGCATTCATCGCAACGCGCTGGTCGCCCGTGAACGCATCGAGCGCCTGCAGCGCACGCCTCTGGGGCACTTTCAGCTATTCCTGAAGGGGCTCAATGGCGATGCGTTGATCGTCAGCCGACGCCATGTCGCTGGCGTGCGCAAGATGATGCAGCAGCTTTAGCCCGAGGGCTGCGGCGCGGTCTGCGTTCCTTATCCCGGTGCGATGTGGCCAGGGAGGCCCCGCACTTGCCTGATTCAAATCAAAGCGTATTTGCCTGAGCTGTTATTATCCGCCGTATCTATTCAGTACGGATTGATCCATGTCCTCTCGCGAAATCCGCATCGCCACCCGTAAAAGCGCCTTGGCCTTGTGGCAGGCCGAATACGTCAAAGCACGCCTTGAACAGGCCCATCCCGGCCTCAAGGTATCCCTGGTGCCCATGGTCAGTCGCGGCGACAAGCTGCTGGACTCGCCACTGTCGAAAATCGGCGGCAAGGGCCTGTTCGTCAAGGAGCTGGAAACCGCGCTGCTGGACAACGAAGCCGACATCGCCGTGCATTCGATGAAAGATGTGCCCATGGACTTCCCTGAAGGCCTGGGCCTTTTTTGCATCTGCGAGCGCGAAGACCCGCGCGACGCCTTTGTTTCCAACACCTTCGCGTCCCTGGACGAATTGCCGCTGGGCAGTATCGTCGGCACCTCCAGCCTGCGTCGCCAGGCGCAGTTGCTGACGCGGCGTCCTGACCTGCAGATCCGCTTTTTGCGTGGCAACGTCAACACACGCCTGGCCAAGCTGGATGCCGGCGAATATGACGCGATCATCCTCGCCGCTGCCGGCCTGATCCGCCTGGGCTTTGAAGACCGCATCACCTCGGCCATCAGCGTCGACGACAGCCTGCCGGCTGGCGGGCAGGGCGCAGTCGGTATCGAATGCCGCACCGCCGACAGCGAAATTCATGCACTGCTAAAACCTCTCGATCACGCGGACACCGAAGTGCGCGTCACCGCCGAGCGTGCCTTGAACAAACACCTCAACGGTGGCTGCCAAGTGCCCATCGCCTGCTATGCCGTACTCGAAGGTGAGAACCTGTGGCTGCGTGGCCTGGTCGGTGATCCGGACGGCGGTAACCTGCTGACCGCCGAGGTGCGTGGGCCGCAACGTGATGCCACGGCCTTGGGGATTCAGGTTGCCGAGGAACTGCTGGAAAAAGGCGCGGGTGCCATTTTGCAGAAAGTCTATGGCGAGGCCGGCCCGCAGTGACCGACTGGCGAGTGCTGCTGACGCGGCCTGCCGAGGAGTCGACGGCCCTGGCGGCAGTATTGGCCGAGTCGGGTATTTACAGCAGTTGCCTGCCTTTGCTGGAGACCGAAGCGTTGCCGGTGACCGCTGAACACCACGCGGTATTTGGCGCGCTGCAGCGCTATTGCGCCGTCATCGTGGTGAGCAAGCCGGCCGCGCGCCTGGCGTTGCAGCAGTTGGGGAGCAGTGTGCCACCCATGCCCTGGTTCAGTGTCGGCGCGGCCACGGCCCAGATACTGGCCGATCATGGCCTCCAGGTTCACTGTCCCGCCACGGGCGATGACAGCGAGGCCTTGCTTGAACTGCCTGCCTTGCGCGAGGCTATTGCAGTGCCGGGCGCCCGGGTGTTGATTCTGCGTGGCGAGGGCGGGCGCGAGTTGCTGGCAGAGCGTTTACGCGAGCAAGGTGCTAGTGTCGACTACCTGGAATTGTATCGGCGTTTTCTTCCGGTGTATGAGAAGGGCGCGCTGATGCAACGCATCCAGTTGGAACGCTTGAACGGCCTGGTGGTCAGCAGTGGGCAGGGTTTTTTACACTTGCACGCGTTGGCCGGTCCCGATTGGCCAGAGGTGGCACAGCTGCCGTTGTTCGTGCCCAGCCCGCGTGTATATGAAATGGCGCGGGCCGCGGGTGCAGAAAAAGTTGTGGATTGTCGCGGCGCGAGTGCCGCGGCTTTGTTAGTGGCGTTAGGGAGCTATCCCGTTCCCACTCTCTGATACGCAAAGGACGGATACGTGAGCGAAACAGCCTTGCCTAAAGATGAAGCTCAGCCCGCGCTTGATGCGCCGGTCGAGACACCGGTCAGCGCGCCACGCCGTGGCAATGGCCTGGCCATCGTCGCCTTGCTGTTGGGCGCTGCGGGCGTAGCCGCCGGCGGTTGGGGGATCTGGCAGGTCCGTGCCCTGCAAGCCAGCAGCCAGCACCAGCTGGGCCAGGTGCAGACCCTGGATGACCAGTCCCAGAGCCTCAAGCAAGGCCAGCAACAGTTGGCCGCCCGCCTGGCGCAGTTGCCGGGTGCGGATGAGCTGGAAGAACGTCGCCGTCTGGTCACTCAGTTACAGGGTGATCAACAGCGCCTCAACCAGCGTCTGGAAACCGTGTTGGGTGCCAGCCGCAAAGATTGGCGCCTGGCCGAGGCCGAGCATCTGATCCGTCTGGCCAGCTTGCGTTTGTCCGCCTTGCAAGATATCAACAGTGCTCAGTCGCTGGTCCAGGGTGCCGACGAGATTCTTCGCGAGCAGAGCGACCCAGGGTCTTTCGCCGCACGCGAGCAACTGGCCAAGAGCCTGGCTGCGCTGCGCAGTACCGAGCAACCGGACCGTACCGGCCTGTACCTGCAACTGGCCGCCTTGCGTGACCAAGTGGTGCAGCTTGCGGCGATTGCCCCGGAGTATCAGCTCACCGAGCCCGCTTCCCAGGGGCGTCCCACCAGCGATACGCAGAACCAGTTGAGCCAATGGTGGGAGCAGATTTCCCGTTACTTCCGCATCGACTTCAACCCGGATGACAACATCCGCCCATTGTTGGCAGGCCAAGGTTTGAACCAAGTGCGGCTGGCCTTGAGCCTGGCGCTGGAGCAAGCCCAGTGGGCTGCGCTTAACGGCGAGGCGGCGGTATACAGCCGCTCGCTGGGAGAAGCGCGCAGCGTGTTGCAGGACAACTTCAACCAGGACAACCCGCAGAGCAAGGCGATGCTGGCGCGTATTGCCGAGCTCGAGCCCAAGGCCGTGTCGGTGGTCACGCCTGACCTGGCCGCGAGCCTGGCTGCTGTGCAGGCGTACCTTGAGCGTCGTCATCTGTCTGCCGACGAAGCCAAGGCCTCGGCTGGCAAACCGGCGACCCAGGAGTAGAGCTGATGAAGCGTTTCTATGTGATCCTGGTGCTCGCAATTGCGCTCGCCCTGGCCCTGGGCGTGGGCATTTCGAAGCACACCGGCTACGTGTTGATTACCTATCCTCACTTGCTGCATTACGAATCAAGCCTGTGGGCGACATTGGTGGCGCTGTTCGCCATTGGCCTGGCGATTTACCTGATTCGTGTGTTGTGGAGCCTGGTCACCACATCCGGTGGCGTGGTCAACCCTTGGTCACGACGCAACCGCAGCCGTCGTGTGCAGATTGCTATCGAGCAAGGCCAGATGGACCTCGCCGAGGGCCGCTGGGCCAGCGCCGAACGCCACCTGCACCGCGCCGCCGAAGCAGAGCGTCAACCTTTGCTGTATTACATCGGCGCGGCCCGTGCGGCGAATGAGCAGGGTCGTTATGAGGAATCCGACGGTTTGCTGGAGCGCGCGCTGGAGCGCCAGCCCCAGGCCGAACTGGCCATTGCACTGAGCCATGCGCAATTGCAGATGGATCGAGGCGATACGGAAGGCGCTCTGGTCACCCTTCAGGCGATGCATGAGCGTCATCCGCATAACGCGCAAGTGCTGCGACAGTTGCAACGCCTGCATCAGCAGCGTGGCGATTGGTCGTCGGTGATTCGCCTGCTGCCGGAACTGCGCAAGGACAAAGTCTTGCCCGCCAATGAGCTGGCCGAGCTGGAGCGACGCGCGTGGGGCGAGAACCTGAGCCTGGCGGCCCAGCGTGAAGAGCAAGGCGTGGCGGGGTTGCAGTCCTTGGAGCGCGCATGGGAGCAACTGACCGCTGCCCAGCGCCAACAGCCACAACTGGTATTGGCGTATGCCGACCAACTGCGTCGATTGGGCGCCGATGCCAAGGCCGAAGAAGTGCTGCGTGGTGCGCTCAAGCGCGGTTACGACAGTCACTTGATCCGGCTGTATGGCCTGCTGCGCGGCAGTGACCCTGCGCGTCAATTGAAGTTTGCCGAAGGCTGGCTCAAGGACCATCCAGGCGATGCCAGCCTGCTGTTGACGTTGGGCCGTCTGTGCCTGCAAAACAGTCTCTGGGGCAAGGCGCGCGATTATCTGGAAAGCAGCCTGCAAGTACAGCGCAATCCCGAAGCCTGCGCCGAACTGGCTCGCCTGCTGGCCCAGTTGGGCGACACCGAGCGCAGCAACCAGCTGTTTCAGGAGGGCTTGGGCTTGCTCGACAATCGTCTGCTGTCCTCGCCACTGCCGGTGCCTGCACGAGTTTGAAGTAGGAAAGGGTGAGTGGATTGGCTCGGACCGATCCTCTCCCCGATCCTTCAAGCCCTGCAAACACTCGGTTTAACTGGCCTTGTTGCTAATTCCTACTTGTTGTAACTGAATTTCCTCGGGCTCGTGGCGGGATGTCCTTATGTTTTCGAGGAAATGTCTGCTCTAGGGCGTATTGAAAGGGGTCGGGCCTTTCCTCTACCGTAGCGACCTATCTCTTGCAGTGCGGATAAACAATGTCTTTGGCCCCTTTACGCTCTTTGTTTTTCCTGGCGTTCATGGCGGGTGCGCTGACGTTGGGCGCGTCTTTCTACCTTCAATACGGCGCGCTGCTACGACCGTGTTTTCTATGCCAGGTACAGCGCCTGTTCCTCGCGTCTTTTGCATTGATCAACCTGATTGCCGTGCTTCACAAGCCTGGGCGTTCCGGCCTTTGCCTTTACGGGCTGGCGAGTATGGGCTGTGCGTTGCTGGGCGCCATCACCGCAGGCCGGCAAGTGCTGTTGCAGAACAGGCCGGCAAGTCAGGTGGGGGATTGCTGGCCCAGTCTGCAGCACATGCTTGAAAACCTGTCTGTCTGGCAGGCAATGCGCTCGGTGTTCAATGGCACGGTCGATTGTGTCGAAATCAACTGGACGCTATTTGACCTGAGCCTGCCTGAGTGGAGCCTGTTGTTCTTCGTGGCGATGCTGATCCTGGGGCTCATGCAGGTGTCACGGTTGTTGTTCGGCAGGCATTTTCGCCTCGCAACGCCTTGAATACGGGACCCAGGTTGTAGGAGCGGATTAAACACTTGTATGAACATTCTCTCCTGCGTACCTTGAAGCCATAGTCATGCGGGCATAATCTGGCCCGCACGCGTTATCCAAACCGCTTGTCAGACGCGGCCTTGTCCGTCTGCTGCTTCATCCTTGAAGTGTTGCGCAGGTACAGAGCTGCGGCGCCCCAATAGGGAAGAGAGATCATCATGTTGGAACGTTGTCAGAATGCTCAGGAACGCTGGGGTGGTGTGCACAAGCTGATAGACAGCTGGTTGCAGGCACGTCACGAACTGGTTGGAGCCTTTGATGCTCTCGGCGCCAAGCCCGAAGCGTTGGGTGAGAATCGCGAAACATTGCAAGATTTTTGCGGTGTGCTGGTGGACTACGTGTCTGCCGGCCATTTCGGCGTCTACGAGCAACTGACCAAGGAGGCCGAAGCCTTCGATGATCAGCGTGGACTGGAGTTGGCCGAGACGATTTATCCGCGCATCGATGTGATTACTGAAAAGCTGCTGGCGTTCACCGACCTGTGTGATGCCGGGAAATGTGTTGCGGAAAAATTCAAAGAATTGGGCGCGCTGTTGCATGAGCGTTTCGAGCTGGAAGATTGCTTGATCGAAGTGCTGCACAACGCTCACAAAGAAGAACCCGCCACCCAGGCTTGAACCTGATGGCGAGATAAAAAACGGTGCGAATGTCGCACCGTTTTTTTATGGGTCAGTGGCGAGTGCCGAGCAGTTCGATCTCGAATACCAGCGGCGTATAGGGTGGGATCAACTCACCTGCGCCGTCTGCGCCATAGGCCTGTGCCGAAGGAATCACCAGGCGCCATTTCGCACCCACCGGCATCTGTTGCAATGCACTGCTCCAGCCGCTGATCACACTGTCCAGGCGAAACCATTGCGGTTGCGTACTTTTGTCGAAGACCGTCCCGTCAGGTAGTCGGCCCACGTATTTCACCTGTACTTCATCGCTGGCCGACGGCTTGTTGCCCGTGCCCTTTGCCAGCTCGGTGAGCAGGATGCCGTCGGCTAGCTGACGAACGCCGGCGGCGGCTTTTTCCCGAGTGAGAAATTGCTGCTCGGCAGCGAGTGCTTTTTCGCTTTGCGGCAGTTGGGCGTCGGCGGCATTCTGCGCTTCATGTTGGGCGAGGATATGTTCAATGCGCGCGTTATCCAGCGCCAGTGGTTTGCCTTGGTAGGCTTGTTTGAGTCCATCGAGCAGGGCCTGTATCTGCAGGTCGGGGACTTCCTGGCGCAACCGTTCGCCAAGGCTTGCGCCCAGGCTATAGGCAAGGTCGTGCGGGGCTACGGCGGTGGTGTTTGACGAGGGCTGCTCGCTTGCATCGGCCACGCAGATCGCCAAGCCGAACACTAGAAAAAGGTAACGCGACATGGGCATTCTCCCGGCGAAAGTGCGACGGATTATGCCAGTGCGAGTGCGTAAAAAGTGGCGCGGTTTTCCGTTATATCGATAAGAATTTTCGCACGGTGCAACGCAAGGCAAAGGATACTGTCAACATGCCCTAGCGGCGGTAAGAGCAGAGGGCTAGTATGAGCCGCACCCACGTCAGCCAGGAGGTAAACCATGTCGGCCAAACAGAAGCCTGTAAATACCCCGTTGCACTTGCTCCAACAACTTTCGGGCAGCCTGCTCGAACATCTGGAAAGCGCGTGCTCCCAAGCCTTGGCTGATGCAGAAAAACTGCTCGCCAAACTGGAAAAGCAACGCGGTAAAGCGCAAGAAAAACTGCACAAGTCCCGTACCAAACTGCAAGACGCTGCCACTGCCGGCAAGTCCAAGGCCCAAGCCAAAGCCAAAGGCGCGGTCAAAGAACTTGAAGAGCTGCTGGATGCTCTCAAGGATCGCCAAGCCGAAACCCGCAGCTACATTTCCCAACTCAAAAAAGACGCTCAAGAAAGCCTGAAACTGGCTCAGGGCGTTGGCCGTGTGAAGGAAGCCGTAGCTAAAGCACTGGGTGCTCGTACGCCTGCAAAAGTAGCCGCTAAGCCAGTCGCTAAAACCGCTGCTTCCAAACCAACCGCCAAACCAGCTGCTAGAACCGCTGCCGCCAAACCAGCTGCTAAAGCCACTGCTGCCAAACCAGCCGCGAAGCCAGTTGCTAAAACTGCTGCTGCCAAACCAGCCGCTAAGCCAGCTGCTAAAACCGCAGCTGCCAAACCAGCTGCCAAGCCAGTCGCTAAAACCGCAGCTGCCAAACCAGCCGCGAAGCCAGCCGCTAAAACTGCTGCTGCCAAACCAGCCGCGAAGCCAGCTGCTAAAACTGCTGCTGCCAAGCCAGCCGCTAAAACTGCTGCCGCCAAACCAGCTGCCAAGCCAGCCGCTAAAACTGCTGCCGCCAAACCAGCTGCCAAGCCAGCCGCTAAACCTGCTGCTGCCAAACCAGCTGCCAAACCAGCTGCTAAAACTGCTGCCGCCAAACCAGCTGCCAAGCCAGTCGCTAAAACCGCTGCCACCAAACCAGCTGCCAAGCCAGTCGCTAAAACCGCTGCTGCCAAACCAGCCGCGAAGCCAGCCGCTAAACCTGCTGCTGCCAAACCAGCCGCGAAGCCAGCCGCTAAACCTGCTGCTGCCAAACCAGCCGCCAAGCCAGCCGCTAAACCTGCTGCCGCAAAACCGGCCGCGAAGCCAGCTGCCAAGCCAGCGCCCGCAAAGCCAGCCACTCCAGCAGCCCCCACTGCCACCCCGGCAGCAGCCACCGCTCCAACAGCATCGGCCAGCAGCACCCCTGCACCGGTAGCGCCAAGCACCACCCCAACCAGCGCTTCCTAAGTGTTGGTGGCCATGACGCGCAATTGCAGCAGCGCGTCGTGGTCAAGGTTGGCGGCTTCGGTCGCCAGGCCTTCAAGCCATTCTTGCTGACCCAGCACCTCATTGATCGGCCATGCCTGCACCAGCGCTTCCAAGCGCGCCAGCAGCGTTCTTTCGGCCTCCAGCTCCAGTGTCTTGACCTGCTCGCGTAGCGATGCCAATTGCGTATCCTGCTGGGCCAAGGCGCGCCATTGCACGCGCATTTGTCGCAACGGTTCGACAACCTGCACCCGCCACGGATGAGCGATCTGTTGCAATGCCTGAATGCGTTCGGGCTTGTACGCCACACCTCGTTGCTCCAGCCAAGCACCACACAACAACAGGCACACGTCTGCCCCTTGCTCCTGCAAGCGCAGGCACGCGGCCTCCACGCCCGGGCGGGCATAGGTCGAAAGGGCAAAGCTCCACAGGTCAGCGCACATATTCACACCCAAGCCAGCGGCCAACGAAGCTGGTAGACTCCGCCGCCATTATGATCCGACTTCAAAGCCTAACATTACAGCGTGGCCCGCAACGTCTTCTTGAAGACGCCGAGCTGACCCTGCACGCCGGTCACAAAGCCGGCCTGATCGGTGCCAACGGCGCCGGAAAATCCACGTTGTTCGCCCTGTTGCTGGGTGAGCTGACCCCGGATTCCGGGGACTGCCTGCTGCCGGCCGACTGGCGCATCGCCCATATGCGCCAGGAGATCGACACCCTGGACCGCATCGCCATCGACTACGTGCTCGATGGCGACCTGCGCCTGCGTCAGGTGCAACACGACCTTGCCGAAGCCGAAAAAGCCCAGGACGGTGCCGCCCAGGCGCGCCTGCACTCGGAGCTGGACAGCGCCGACGGCTACACCGCCGACGCCCGCGCTCGCAAGATGCTCGCTGGCCTTGGGTTTACCAACGAACAGATGGACCGTCCGGTCGCCGATTTCTCCGGCGGCTGGCGCATGCGCCTGAACCTGGCCCAAGCGCTGATGTGTCCGTCGGACCTGTTGCTGCTCGACGAGCCGACCAACCACTTGGACCTCGATGCGATCCTGTGGCTGGAAGACTTCCTCAAAAGTTACCAGGGCACCTTGCTGTTGATCTCCCACGACCGGGATTTCCTCGACGCCGTGGTCGATAACATCGCCCATGTCGAACAGAAGAAAATCACCCTTTACCGTGGCGGCTATACCGCGTTCGAACGCGCCCGCGCCGAGCGCCTGGCCCAGCAGCAACAGGCCTACGAAAAACAACAGGCGCAACGTGCGCACATGGAAAGCTACATCGCCAGGTTCAAGGCCCAGGCCA
The DNA here is from genome assembly GCF_001728935.1 of Pseudomonas sp. AP42. NCBI lineage: Bacteria > Pseudomonadati > Pseudomonadota > Gammaproteobacteria > Pseudomonadales > Pseudomonadaceae > Pseudomonas > Pseudomonas sp. AP42. The sequence continues at coordinate 28,346 of NZ_LYSO01000033.1, read as the reverse complement.
CCAAGGCCCGCCAGGCGCAGAGCCGGATCAAGGCCCTGGAACGCATGGAAGAGCTGTCGGCGGCTCATGTCGATTCGCCGTTCGACTTTGTCTTCCGTGAGTCGGTGAAGATCTCCAGCCCGCTGTTGGACCTCTCGGATGCTCGCCTGGGCTACGGCGACAAAACCATCCTGGAGAAGGTCAAGCTACAGCTCACGCCGGGCGCCCGCATCGGTTTGCTCGGCCCGAACGGCGCCGGCAAGTCGACACTGATCAAGAACCTCTCGGGTGAGCTTGAGCCGCTGGCCGGCCGCCTCACCCGGGGGGAGAACACGGTGGTGGGTTACTTCGCCCAGCACCAACTGGACTCGCTGGACGCCAAGGCCAGCCCGCTGTTGCACCTGCAACGCCTGGCGCCGACCGAGCGCGAGCAGACCCTGCGCGACTTCCTCGGCGGTTTCGACTTCCGTGGCGCGCGCATCGACGAGCCCGTGCTGAACTTCTCCGGTGGCGAAAAAGCCCGCCTGGCCCTGGCCCTGATCGCGTGGGACCGTCCCAACCTGCTGTTGCTCGACGAACCGACCAACCACCTGGACCTGGAGATGCGCCTGGCGCTGACCATGGCCCTGCAGGAATTCAGCGGTGCGGTATTGGTGGTGTCTCACGACCGTCATCTGCTCAAGAGCACTACCGACAACTTCCTGCTGGTGGCCGACGGCAAGGTCGAAGAGTTCGACGGCGACCTGGACGACTACGCGCGCTGGCTGACCGAATACCGCCTGCGCAACGCGCCGGCCAGCAACACGCCGGTCAACCCGGACAAAACCGACAAGAAAGCCCAGCGCCAGGCCGCCGCCGCGCTGCGCCAGCAGTTGGCACCGCACAAGCGCGAAGCCGACAAGCTGGAAGCCGAACTGGGCAAGGTGCATGAGCGCCTGGCCAAGATCGAAGCCAGCCTGGGCGACAGCGCTGTGTACGAGGCGGCGCGCAAGGACGAGCTGCGTGACTTGCTGGCCGAACAGGCCAAGCTCAAGGTGCGCGAGGGGCAATTGGAGGAAACCTGGATGGAGGCCCTCGAGTTGCTCGAAACCCTGCAAGCGCAGCTGGAGGCGCTGTCCTGATGGAGGCGTTGCAATTACCGGTACCGGTGCAATGGATCGAGCCCATCTGGATCGGCGTGCAAATCCTGCTGATCCTGCTGGCCGGCTACCTGGCCCAGCGCTTTGTCGCCAAGGGCCTTACGCGCCTGGGTGAGCGCTACCCGTTCCCGCCGCAATTGCTGATGCCCCTGCGCGGCGGCTTGCGCTGGCTGATCATGGGCAGTGCGTTGATCTTTGTGTTGGGCCGCCTGGGTGTGTCTGCCACGGTGTTGTGGACGGCCCTGTCGGGGTTTGTCGCGGTGGCGGCCGTGGCGTTCTTCGCCATGTGGTCGGTGCTGTCCAACCTGCTGTGCGCGATCCTGATCTTTACCGTCGGGCCGTTTCGCCTGGGTGATATCGTCGAGTTGGTGGACACCGTCGACAAGCCGGGCGTGAAGGGCCGGGTCGTGGCGATCAACTTGCTCTACACCACGCTGATCGAAGTCGAGGAAGCCGGGACCAACAGCGCGATGGTGCAGGTGCCCAATAGCCTGTTCTTCCAGCGCTCGGTACGCCGTTGGCCCGGCTCTGGCACCAACATCCTGTAGGCGCGAGCTTGCTCGCGAAGACCGTCAACGATAACGCAGCGCTAGCAGTCAGCCTGCATCGCCTGTGCATTTTTCGCGAGCAAGCTCGCTCCTACAGAAATCTATAGCCAGCCTTTGGTCGCTGGAGTTAGCTTAAGGCACAACCGCTAACTCCCTTACGAGGTGTGCAATGGCTCTCGATACATGGCTGGCCTTTTTCCTGGCCAGTTGGATCATCTCCCTTTCCCCTGGCGCCGGTGCCATCGCCTCGATGTCCAGCGGCCTGCAGTACGGTTTTGTACGTGGCTACTGGAACGCCATCGGCTTGCAGTTGGGCCTGGCGATGCAGATTGCCGTTGTGGCCGGCGGTTTGGGGGCCATTCTGGCGGCCTCGTCTACCGCGTTCTATGCGATCAAATGGTTTGGCGTGGCCTACCTCGTGTACCTGGCCATCAAGCAATGGCGCGCCTTGCCCATGGACATGACCGATGACGCCGCCGTGCGCCCCATCGGCAAGCCGATGGCGATGATGTTCCGCGGCTTTCTGGTCAACGCCAGCAACCCGAAGGCGCTGGTATTCATGCTGGCGGTGCTGCCGCAGTTCGTGAACCCGCAGGCGCCGTTGTTGGTCCAGTACCTGATCCTCGGCGCAACCATGATCAGCGTCGATATGATCGTGATGGCGGGTTATACGGGGTTGGCGTCGAAAGTCTTGCGCCTATTGCGTACACCCAAACAACAGAAGCGCGTAAACCGCACCTTTGCTGGGTTGTTTGTCGGCGCTGCCGGTTTCCTCGCCAGCCTGCATCGCGCCACGGCCTGACCAAGCGACTGGAGCAAAAATGTGGGAGCGGGCTTGCCCGCGAATGCGGAGTGTCAGTTGATACATTCATCACTGAACCACCGCATTCGCGAGCAAGCCCGCTCCCACATTGGTTTTATGGCGATATGAAATAACACCTTGAGTCGAATCCATTAAAGCTCAACAATAGTGTTACTTCGTATTTCCACTTGAGATTCATTCATGACCGCCCCTTTCCGCTTTCTCGCCTGGCTGCTGTTGCCGGCGTTGCTGTCGTGCAGCTTCAATCTGTTGGCCGCGACCGCCGAGGGCGCGCCGCAAGCCCTGCATTTGCTGGACTACATTGGCGCCGACTACCCACCGACGGTGGAGGCGGGCAAGGTGGTGGATGACTCGGAATACCGCGAACAAGTGGAGTTTCTCGGGGTATTGCAGGGGCTGGTGGCGGATTTGCCAGACAAGCCCGAGCGTGCCGAGCTGATAAAGGGCGTCGATGAACTGCTGGCCGCGGTCACTGCCCATCAGGACGGTGCAAGCGTTGCCCGCCAGGCCCGTCAATTGGGCGCCAAGCTGGCCGTGGCGTATGAAGTCAGCCAAGCCCCGGCCATCACGCCGGACCCGACGCGCGGCGCGCCGCTCTATGCCCAGCATTGTTCCGTGTGCCACGGCGCAGCAGGTGCCGGCGATGGCCCCGCAGGCATGGGCATGACCCCACCACCCGCTAACCTGCGCGATGCCACGCGCCTGGATCGCCTGAGCCTCTACGCGATCTACAACACCCTCGGCCTGGGCGTCGAAGGCACTGACATGCCGTCGTTCGCTGACCAACTGGACGACCGCCAGCGCTGGGACCTGGCAACCTATATCGCCGGCTTCACGGCCGACCCGGCCGCCGCCAAAGGCGAGCAGACGTTCAACCTGGCCGACCTGGCCCGCCAGACCCCCAATGAAGTGCTCGCCGCTGATGGCCCTGGCGCTGCGGCGACATTCCGCGCCCAGCGTGCGCAGCCGCCGCAGGTTCAGCGTGGCCCCGCGCAGTTGCTCGACTACACCGCCGGCACCCTGGACAAGAGCCTCGCGGCCTTCCGCAACGGCGACCACGAGCAGGCTTACGATCTGTCCGTCGCGGCTTACCTGGAAGGCTTCGAGCTGGTGGAAAGCTCCCTGGATAACGTCGATGCCAATGTGCGCAAAGACACCGAGAAGGCGCTGATGGCCTATCGGCAATCGTTGCAGGACGGTTTGCCTATCGAGCAGGTGCAGCAGCGCCTGGATGTGGCCAAGGGCAAACTCACTGAATCCGCTGGCTTGCTCGGCGGCGATGGCCTGAGCTGGTCGTTGAGCTATATCTCCGGCCTGCTGATCCTGCTGCGTGAAGGCCTGGAAGCGATTCTGGTGCTGGCAGCGATCCTCGCCTTCCTGCGTAACACCGGCCAGCAATCGGCGGTGCGCAGTGTCAACCTCGGCTGGGGCCTGGCGCTGTTGGCAGGCTTGGCCACCTGGGCCTTGGCGGCCTATGTCATCGACGTCAGCGGTGCCCAGCGAGAATTGCTCGAAGGCTGCACGGCGCTGTTCGCCAGTGTGATGGTGCTGTGGCTCGGCGTGTGGATGCACGACCGGCGTCACGCGGCGGCCTGGCAGGACTACATCAAGAGCAGCCTGGTGGGCGGCGGTGGGCGTTTCGGTTTTGCCGTGCTGGCGTTCTTCTCGGTGTATCGCGAACTGTTCGAAGTGATTCTGTTCTACGAAACCCTGTGGCTGCAGGCCGGCCCTGCCGGGCACAACGCGGTGCTGGCCGGTGGTGCCACGGCGCTGGTGCTGTTGGTGGGCCTGGCCTGGGTGATCCTGCGCGGTTCGGCGAAGCTGCCGCTGGCGCTGTTCTTCGGCATCAACGCCGCGTTGCTGTGTGCGCTGTCGGTGGTGTTCGCCGGGCACGGTGTGAAAGCCTTGCAGGAAGCAGGCATCTTCGGCACGCGGCCGGTGGCGTTCTTTGACTTCGATTGGCTGGGCATTCACGCCGATGCGTATTCGCTGGGCGCGCAGGCTGTGGCGATCCTGGCGATTGTGGTGCTGTATGGCCGTAGTCGCCTGAGCGAAAAGCGCCGGGTGGCGGCGTAGCATGCGGGTGTGGATCGACGCCGACGCCTGCCCTCGGGCGGCCAAGGACCAGGTGGTGAAGTTCGCCCTCAAGCGCCAGTTTGAGGTGGTGCTGGTGGCAGGGCAAAGCCAGATCAAACCGAGCTTTGCCTGTGTGAAGTTGATTGTGGTGCCCAGCGGGCCGGATGCCGCCGATGATTACCTGGTGGAGCATGCCGTGCCCGGCGAACTGGTGATTTGCAGCGACGTGCCCTTGGCCGACCGCCTGGTAAAGAAGGGGGTCACGGCCCTTGACCCGCGTGGCAAGGAATTCAGCCCGGCGAACATGAGCGAGCGGTTGGCGGTGCGTAACCTGTTTACCGACCTGCGCGAGCAAGGCCAGATGGGCGGCGGCCCACCGCCCCACGGCGAAAAGGACAAGCAGGCGTTTGCCAATGCACTGGACCGTATCCTCACCCGCTTGATGAAGCCTCTGTAGGAGCGAGCTTGCTCGCGAAAAACGTCAACGATAACGCGGGCACTCTGGATGAACGCGGCGCTCTCAGGTTCTTCGCGAGCAAGCTCGCTCCTACAGAAAGAGGGCGTCAGTCGTTCTCGTGGGTCAATTCCAATACCCGGTCCACCAGCTTGTTGATGCCGGACGCCACCTCGCTGATGTTCTTGCCCAGCATGTAGGCCGGCGTACTTACCAGCTTGCGCGCCGGGTCCTCGACGATGTCCTCCACCGTGCATTCGACGTGGGTGGCGCCCATCTTGTCCAGGGCTGCGGCAGTGTCGGCGTCGTTACCGATGGTGCAAGTCACGCCAGGGCCGTAGATTTTGGCGGCCAGGGCCGGCGAGATGCAGATCAACCCCACCGGCTTGCCCGCTTCGGCAAAGGCTTCAGCCAGCGCCAGCACCTGCGGGTTGATGCTGCAGCCGGCGCCTTCCACGGCAAAGTTCGACAGGTTCTTGGCCGCGCCAAAACCGCCCGGCACGATCAGCGCGTCAAAGTCTGCGGCATTGGCTTGGCCAATATCCTTCACGGCGCCGCGGGCGATGCGCGCCGATTCCACCAGCACATTGCGCGACTCGGGCATTTCTTCGCCCGTGAGGTGGTTGATCACGTGCAACTGCGCAACGTCGGGTGCAAAGCATTCCACTTGAGCGCCGCGCTGGTCCAGGCGCAGCAGGGTGATCACGCTTTCATGGATCTCTGCGCCGTCGTACACGCCACAGCCGGAAAGGATCACTGCAATCTTTTTGCTCATGGGCATTTCTCCTGATTCATGGCGTTAAATGTCTACTAATTTGTAACCTGTTGCCAATGGGATCTCACGTCGCTGCACCTAATCTTGATGTAACAAAAATAGACCGGACTAGCCCATGGACTTTGTGCCTTACGCAGTACCGTTTTTTATTGCCCTGATCGTGGTGGAGTTGTTGGCCGACCGTTGGCGCGGCGTGCGTAACTACCGGGTGGCGGATGCCATCAACAGCCTCAGCACCGGTGTGCTGTCCACCACCACCGGCTTGCTCACCAAGGGCGTGGGCCTGCTGACCTACGCGTTCGCCCTCAAGCACTTGGCGCTTTTTGACTTGCCGGCCCAGAGTGCCTGGACCTGGGTATTCGCCTTCGTGTTCTATGACTTCTGCTACTACTGGCTGCACCGTATGGGCCATGAGCGCAACATCCTGTGGGCCGCGCATTCGGTGCATCACCAGAGCGAGGACTACAACCTCAGCACTGCCTTGCGCCAGACCAGCACCGGTTTCCTGCTGAGCTGGATCTTCTACCTGCCGCTGGCGGTGGCCGGCGTGCCGCTGGTGGTGTTTATCAGCGTGGCGTCGCTCAACCTGCTGTATCAATTCTGGGTCCATACACGCCATGTTCCCAAGCTCGGCTGGGTCGAATGGTTTTTCGTCACGCCGTCCAATCATCGGGCCCACCATGCACAGAACGCTCTCTACATGGATCGCAACTACGGCGGGGTGTTCATTATTTGGGACCGGCTGTTCGGCACCTTCCAGGAGGAAGACGACAACGAACCGGTGATTTTCGGCGTGACCACACCCCTGGCCAGCTGGAACCCGCTGTGGGCTAACCTGCAGTTTTATGCGCAGCTCTGGAGTGACGCCCGGCGCACTGAGCGTTGGTGGGACAAGCTGCGCATCTGGTTCATGCGCACCGGTTGGCGGCCGGCGGACGTCAAGGCCCAGTACCCGATGGCCAAGCCGGACCTGAGCCAGTTCCGCAAATTCGAGGTGCCGCTGGACGTGCGCCAACAGGTCTACATCGCCTTGCAGTTTGCGGCTTATGTGGGGTTTGGCAGCTATCTGATGAATTTCGGTGAGGGCTTGCCCACCTCGGCGCTGGTCCTCGGCTGGGGCACGATGGCGCTGGGGCTGTTTACTCTGGGGGTGGCGCTGGAGAATCGGCCATGGGCACTGAAGGCCGAGCTGGCGCGCCTGGCGCTGAATGTGCCCTTGGTATGGCTGGCGCCGCTGGTGGGGTTGTGGCCCGCCAGCAACCTGGGCTGGCTGGGCCTGGCGAGCTACAGCCTGCTCAGTATCATCGGCCTCTACTGTTGCAGAAGCCGGCTTACTCGGTTGGCGTCTTAGGCGTTTCGACCGGGGCTGGCTCGTTGGCCAGCCGAGCCTTGGCCTCGACACAGGCTTGGCGGGCGATGCGGGCATTCTTGAAGCGACGGCGCAGCCACAGGCCAAAGCCCAGCACCAGCAAGGCGCCCAGCACCCACAGCTCGTATTTCTTGACGCTGCCGAGCATGCCTTCCAGCACCGCGCCGAAGTGATAGGCCGCCGCCCCCAGTGCCGCGGCCCAGATCGCCGCGCCAATACCGTTGAGGACCAGGTAGCGCAACGGTGGATAGCCAGACAAGCCAATCGCCACGGGCATCACCGTGCGCAAGCCGTAGACGAAGCGGAAACTCAATACCCAGATATCCGGATGCTTGCGGATATGTTCCAGTGCCTTGTCGCCCATCAATTGCCAGCGCGGCTTGCGCGCCAGCAACTTGCGGCCGTGCTTGCGCCCCATGTAGTACCAGAGCTGGTCGCCGGCGTAGCTGCCAAAAAAGGCAACGACCACCACCAGGTTGATATCCATGTAGCCACGGAACGCCAGGAAGCCTGCGAGTACAAGGATGGTCTCGCCTTCGAAGAACGTGCCGAGAAAAAGGGCAAAGTAGCCGAAGTCATGCAGAAATTGTTGAAGCATGGTCTAGGGTGCTGGCGAAATGAACGCGCAGCCTACGCCTTCACGAAGATTCATGAAAGTATCGAGATGTGTCACGAAGTGAACAATTCCTACGCAAATGACGAATGGGACTACAGGTCGCGTCGATAAGCACAACTGTCATTCATTCGTCATAATGGCCGCTTATAACTGCAACGCTCGCCCGTAAACACGGGCTCAGGAGTCTGTCGTGAGCTTTACCCCTGCCAATCGCCTGTTCCCCGCCACCCGTCTGCGTCGCAATCGTCGTGATGATTTTTCTCGTCGCCTGGTACGTGAAAATGTACTGACCACGAATGATCTGATCCTGCCGGTTTTCGTGCTTGACGGTGAAAATCGTCGGGAAGCGGTGGCGTCGATGCCGGGTGTGGAGCGTCTGACCATTGATTTGTTGCTTGAAGAAGCGGCGAATTGGGTCGAGTTGGGCATTCCGGCGCTGGCGCTGTTTCCGGTGACTCCGGCGGAACTCAAGTCCCTGGACGCCGCTGAAGCCTGGAACCCCGAAGGGATTGCCCAGCGTGCCACCCGTGCCCTGCGCGAGCGCTTCCCGGAACTGGGGGTGATCACCGACGTGGCGCTGGACCCGTTCACCACTCACGGCCAGGATGGCATTCTTGACGAAGACGGTTATGTTCAGAACGACATCACCGTCGATGCACTGGTCAAGCAGGCGTTGTCCCACGCCGCGGCAGGCGCCCAGGTGGTTGCACCGTCTGACATGATGGACGGACGCATCCAGGCGATCCGCGAAGCCCTTGAGCTGGCTGGCCACGTCAATGTACGGATCATGGCCTACTCGGCCAAATACGCCAGCGCCTACTACGGCCCATTCCGCGATGCGGTAGGCTCGGCGCTGAACCTGGGCAAGGCCAACAAGGCCTCGTACCAGATGGACCCGGCCAACAGCCAAGAGGCCCTGCACGAAGTGGCAGCCGACCTGGCCGAAGGCGCCGATATGGTGATGGTCAAGCCGGGGATGCCCTACCTGGACATTCTTTACCGGGTCAAAGAGGAATTCAAAGTGCCGACCTTTGTCTATCAGGTCAGCGGTGAATACGCCATGCACATGGCGGCAATCCAGAATGGTTGGTTGAGTGAAGGGGTGATCCTCGAATCCCTGACTGCCTTTAAACGTGCCGGCGCTGATGGCATTCTGACCTACTTCGCCGCCCGCGCCGCCCAATTGCTTAGAGAGCAACAATAGCCCTCACAGGAACACTCGATGAATACCGAAGGACTCTCAGAAGTTGCCGTAAAAGACGCTCACCCGGTGGTTGAACAAGTCGCCCAGACCCCGCCGGAGCTGGAGCCCGCACCGCCTGCGGTGGTGGCTGAAGCGCCGGCGCCGGCGCCGGTGCCCGTGGTCACCAACCTGGATGACAGCAGCCTGTACATCCACCGCGAGTTGTCACAACTGCAATTCAACATCCGTGTGCTCGAGCAGGCGCTGGATGAGTCCTACCCCTTGCTGGAGCGGCTGAAATTCCTGCTGATCTTCTCCAGCAACCTGGACGAGTTCTTCGAGATCCGTGTTGCCGGCCTCAAGAAGCAGATCACCTTCGCCCGTGAACAAGCCGGTGCCGACGGCCTGCAACCGCACCAGGCCCTGGCGCGCATCAGTGAACTGGTGCACGGCCATGTGGACCGCCAGTACGCGATCCTCAACGATATCCTGCTGCCGGAACTGGAAAAGCATCAGGTCCGCTTCATTCGTCGTCGTCACTGGACCGCCAAGATCAAGACCTGGGTACGCCGTTACTTCCGGGACGAGATTTCGCCGATCATCACGCCTATCGGCCTCGACCCGACGCACCCGTTCCCCTTGCTGGTGAACAAGAGCCTCAACTTCATCGTCGAGCTTGAAGGTATCGACGCCTTTGGCCGCGACTCGGGCCTGGCGATCATCCCGGCGCCGCGTCTGTTGCCACGCATCATCAAGGTACCGGAAGAGGTGGGTGGCGCTGGCGACAACTATGTATTCCTGTCGTCGATGATCCACGCGCACGCCGATGACCTGTTCCAGGGCATGAAGGTCAAGGGCTGCTATCAGTTCCGCCTGACCCGTAACGCCGACCTGGCGCTGGACTCCGAAGACGTCGAAGACTTGGCCCGTGCCCTGCGTGGCGAGCTGTTCTCACGGCGCTACGGCGACGCGGTGCGCCTGGAAGTGGCGGACACCTGCCCCAAACACCTGTCGGACTACCTGCTCAAGCAGTTCAACCTGGCAGAGTCGGAGCTGTACCAGGTCAACGGCCCCGTGAACCTGACGCGCCTGTTCAGCATCACCGGCTTGGACAGCCACCCGGAGCTGCAATACAAGCCGTTCACCCCGCAGATCCCGAAACTTTTGCAAAACAGCGAGAACATCTTCAGCGTGGTGAGCAAGCAGGACATCCTGCTGCTGCACCCCTTCGAGTCGTTCACCCCGGTGGTCGACCTGTTGCGCCAGGCCGCCAAAGACCCGCATGTGCTGGCCGTGCGCCAGACCCTGTACCGCAGCGGCGCCAACTCGGAAATCGTTGATGCGCTGGTGGATGCGGCGCGTAACGGCAAGGAAGTCACCGCGGTGATCGAGCTGCGTGCACGTTTCGACGAAGAGTCCAACCTGCAACTGGCCAGCCGCTTGCAAGCGGCCGGTGCGGTGGTGATCTACGGCGTGGTCGGCTTCAAGACCCACGCCAAGATGATGCTGATCCTGCGCCGTGAAGCCGGTGAGATCGTGCGCTACGCCCACTTGGGTACCGGCAACTATCACGCCGGCAACGCCAAGCTCTACACCGACTACAGTTTGCTGACGTCCGACGACGCGCTGTGCGAAGACGTTGGCAAATTGTTCAGCCAGTTGATCGGCATGGGCAAGACCTTGCGCATGAAGAAACTGCTGCACGCGCCGTTCACGCTCAAGAAGGGCATGCTCGACATGATTGCCCGTGAGACCCAGTTCGCCCTTGATGGCAAACCTGCGCACATCATCGCCAAGTTCAACTCGCTGACCGACCCGAAGATCATCCGCGCGTTGTACAAGGCCAGCCAGTCCGGTGTGCGCATCGACCTGGTGGTGCGTGGCATGTGCTGCCTGCGCCCCGGCATTGTGGGCGTGTCGCATAACATCCACGTGCGCTCGATCATTGGCCGCTTCCTGGAGCACACCCGCGTGTTCTACTTCCTCAATGGTGGCGAAGAGCAGATGTTCCTCTCCAGCGCCGACTGGATGGAGCGCAACCTCGACAAGCGCGTGGAGACCTGCTTCCCGGTGGAAGGCAAGAAGTTGATCATGCGGGTCAAGAAGGAGCTGGAAAGCTACCTGACCGACAACACCCACAGCTGGAGCTTGCAGTCGGATGGGCGCTACGTGCGTAATACCCCGACCGGCAACCAGAACCCGCGCAGCGCGCAGGCGACGTTGTTGGAGAAGTTGGGTAGCCCGATTCTTGCGGTGAACTAGCTCAGGTATAAGCAATTTCATGTGGGAGCGGGCTTGCTCGCGAAGGCGGTGGGTCAGTCAATGCATCTGGTGACTGATCCAGCGCCTTCGCGAGCAAGCCCGCTCCCACATTTGTTTTGCAGTGTGCTTTAGCGCAGGTTCAGGCTGAACCCTACGCGCGTCAGCCATTCCGCTTCCTGGGCGAAGTCCGCCTGGGTCAGCTGGTTTTCATCCAGCCAGCCTTTGGGGAACATCACTTCCAGGCTGTCGCCATCGGCGCGCAGTTTGACCTGAGGCATTTCTTGGGTGCCACGGATGTGGTGGAACAGGATTGCAAAGCGCAGCAGCGCACACAGGCGGATCAGCTTGATGCCGTCTTTACCGAACTCGGCAAACTTGTCCTTGGGAATATTGCGACGATGACCGCGCACCAACAGCGCGAGCATTTGCTGGTCTTCCCGTGAGAAACCGGCCAGGTCCGAGTGTTCGATCAGGTAGGCGCCGTGCTTGTGGTAATGGTAGTGGGCGATGTCCAGGCCCACTTCGTGCACCTTGGCTGCCCAGCCCAATAGCTCGCGCCAGACGCCGTCTTCCAGGTCCCAGTCCTCGGCCACCTGGTCAAAGGCGTGCAAGGCTTTGCGCTCCACACGGGCGGCTTGTTCCAGGTCGACGTGGTAACGCTCCATCAGCGAGCTGAGGGTGCGCTCGCGCACGTCTTCATGGTGATGACGGCCCAGCAGGTCGTAGAGCACACCTTCGCGCAGGGCGCCGTCACAGTGGTCCATGCGTTGCAGTTCGAGAGCGTCGAAGATCGCTTCGAGAATCGCCAGGCCCGCAGGGAAAATGGCGCGACGGTCGGGCTTGATGCCGTCGAAGTCGATTTTCTCTGCATCCCCCAGCTTGAACAGCTTGCGCTTGAGCCACGCCAGGCCTTCGGCGTTCACCTCGCCGGTGCCATGGCCGCCGGCTTTCAAGGCCAGGCCAATGGCACGGATGGTGCCGGACGAGCCGATGGCTTCATCCCAGGTCAGGCGGTGCAGGGCATGTTCGATGCTCATGATTTCCAGGCGCGCTGCGGTGTAAGCCTGGGCGTAGCGCGCCGGGGTGATCTTGCCATCCTTGAAATAACGCTGGGTGAAACTCACGCACCCCATCTGCAGGCTTTCACGCAGCAGTGGTTCGAAACGCTGGCCGATGATGAACTCGGTGCTACCGCCGCCAATGTCGGCCACCAGGCGTTTGCCGGGGGTATCGGCCAGGGTGTGGGACACGCCGAGGTAGATCAGGCGCGCCTCTTCACGGCCCGAGATGACTTCCACCGGATGCCCGAGGATTTCCTCGGCGCGATGGATGAACTCGTTGCGGTTGCGCGCTTCGCGCAAGGCGTTGGTGCCTACGATACGCACCGCGCCAGGGGGCATGCCGTTGATCAACTGGGCGAAACGCTTGAGGCAATCGAGCCCGCGCTGCATGGATTCTTCATTGAGCTTGCGCTCGTCGTCGATCCCGGCGGCCAGTTGCACTTTCTCGCCGAGCCGCTCAAGGATGCGGATCTCGCCGTTCTGGGCCTTGGCCACGACCATATGAAAGCTGTTGGAGCCCAGGTCGATGGCGGCGATCAAGGACAGATTCTTGGCTTGGGATTGCGGCATGGTTTGGGGATCTCGGTCGATAACCTTGCCATCGTGCCACGATCGACCGCTGACGCCAACGCGTTGTGCTTCGGTAATTGGCCCGATGTTGCCCGCGGGGAAATATCTGGGAAGTGTAGGGCGGCTTCGCGCACTTTAAGCGAATAGGTAATCCGATACTGTAAGACGTTTTAACTGTATGTCGTCGTAAGTTGCGTACGACACTGCCTACAAGTAATCGGGGTAGTAGATGATTTGGTTGCAGGTAGAGGACTACTTTGCTGGTGGAATAAAGTCGCTTCCAGACTTAATAGAGGCCACAGTAAATACCGTGTTGTCTGATTTTTTTACCAAGCACCCAGGCACCAGACTGTCAGTCGGCAATTTTGCCTGGGTGTTATTTATTTATAGTTTTGTATTACGGAAAATAAGGTGTTGGGCGATGGAGTCGCCAGAACCGAAATAAAGAACGCCTGTTAATTCCAAATGACAGGACGAACATGAAAAAGATTATTGGATTAACCGTCGGTATGGCGTGCCTGGCTGCGGCCCTCAATGCCCAGGCAACCACCAGTGCGCAGTTGGTCGTCAGGGGCACGATTACACCGGCTGCCTGCAACCTCAGCCTGGCAGGCAGTGGCATCATCGACTACGGCACGATTCGCTCGGGTGAGTTGTCCCGCACGGCATTCAACCCGCGCGAAGAGAGGACCACTTCGCTGGTGATCAATTGCGGCACCACGCCTGCCAGGTTCGGGCTCACGTTTAGCGATTTGCAAGCGGGCAGCAAGGTGACGGGCATCCTCGGCGCGGGCTTCACCGAAGCACAGAACTATGGTTTGGGTATGGTGGGCGCCCGGCGTACCGGTGGCTATTCGGTCACTCTCAGGGACCTCAGGTCGTCCGGCACGACGCTGTTTCCGATCATGCGCACCGGCCTTGGGGCCTGGTACAACAGCGATGGCAAGGTGGCCCAGTCGCCCAGCCAGTACTCCTGGCGTAATGGAGCGGCGATTACCCCTGCCGCTATCAGCCAATTGACCGGCACGCTTGCGGTGAAAGCGGTGATCAATAAGGCTCAGGATCTGGATTTAAGCCGCGACATTTCCATTGATGGGCGCGCCACGCTTGTATTGAGCTACATCTAAATAACCCAAAACAGCCGATCAAGAAACTGACCCTTTCTTATTGGCTGTTTTTCTATGGGCGCGTAATTACCAATCGTCAATGGCATGAGTGAGGGGAATATTGAGTGCGTGGGTTTTTAATAAGTTGTGCGCTGTTGTGGCATCTGTTTTTCAGTACTGTTGCCGCCGCTGACGGTATGTTGCCGGAAACGACAGTGGTGGTGCTTTATGAAGAGGACGGCGAAGCTACTCTTAGTATCAAGAACACCGATGCGGGGCCGGCGCTGCTGCATTCCGTTGTTGAGAATGTGCCTGAAGACCTGGAGCCGCTACTGATTGTCACACCGCCGGTTACCCGTGTGGAGGCAGGCGACACCCAGCTGGTGCGTTTTATCAGCACCCTGAAACAGCCGCTCAAGACCCAGCGGCTCAAGCGCGTGTCGTTCGAGGGCATACCCCAGGCGCGTGCTGCCGGTGGTGCGACCATCGGCATCACCCTGCGACAGAATTTGCCGCTGATCCTGCACCCGCAAGGCCTGCCACGGCACCACACGCCCTGGGAGTTGTTGACGTGGAAGCGCGTCGGGGACCGGCTCAGCGTCCACAACGACAGCGCCTATGTAGTGCGCCTGGCGCCGGATGTGCAACTGCTGCCACAAGGCACACTGGCGACATTGCCGCGCACTTACATTTTGCCAGGTGAGGCGTTGGTGGCGAAGGGCGAAGGTCCGTTGGGCAATGTGGCTCACGTAGAGATCCAGCCCGCCACGGTCTACGGTTTTTCGGTAGATAACTACCGAGCGCCGGTCACCACCGATGAAGGTTGATCGGTTCATGATCCCTTCGAGGCGGGGCATCGCTGGTACTGCCTGGCCCGGTCGGTCCAAGTTGTCCATCGGCTTCGCGGCGCTCTGGAGTTTGCCTGGTATCGCGACCGCACTGGAACTCGGTGAAGGGTTTGACCTGGCGGCCCTCACCACCCACGGCATAGACCCCAAGATTGCCGATTACTTTCGCAGTGCGGCGCGCTTTCGCGAAGGTGTCCAGGTGGTGGGGTTGCGGGTCAATGGCAACCCGCTTGGGCGGGTGGATGCTCGGTTTGGTCCACAGGGGGAGTTATGTTTCACCCCTGGGTTACTGGAGAAGGCCGGGCTGGTGAAACCCGGCGCAATCCTGCAGCCAGGCGCCCGGCCAGACCAGGCCTGTCATGATTTTCTCGGCGCATTTCCAGCGACGATGGTGCGCCTGCGTCCCGGTACCGACGAAGTGGTGCTGGTGGTGCCGACCCAGGCCTTGCGCGAACCCGAGTGGGATAGCGGGGATTTTTCCCAGGGTGGCGCGGCAGCGTTGTTCAACTATGACGTGCTGGGTTACGACAGCCATTCGCGCAGCGGACCCAGCCGGTTCGTGTCGGCCCACACTGAAGCGGGTTTCAACCTCGACGATTGGATTGTCCGCAGCCGCCAGTTCTACGTGTCGGACAACGGCCAGACCCGTACCGAACACTTGCACGCTTATGCCCAGCGGGATATCGCCGCGTTGCGTTCGACGTTCCAGGCAGGCCAGCTCTCCAGTAATAACCCGCTGTTTGGCGGGATCCAACTATCGGGCGTGCAGTTCTCCCCCGATGGGCAGTCCAGAACACCCGCAGGCGGCAATCTCGCCGTGGTCGAGGGGTTGGCCCAAAGCCAATCGCGGGTCGAAATACGCCAGTCCGGTGTGTTGGTCCACAGTACGTTGGTGCCTGAAGGACCGTTCCGGCTGGCGGGCTTGCCCCTGCTCAACGCCACCAGCGACCTTGAGGTCAGCGTGATTGATGTGCGGGGCGCCAAGCGCAGTTTCGTGGTACCGGCGGCATCATTCGCGGGGGCTGCCCCGGCGGCGCCTGGTTACTATTTATCGGTGGGCGAACTGCGCAGAGCGGCGGGTGAGGAAGGGCCATCCCCGGTGATCGCCATGGCCAGTGGCACCTGGGGGCTGGGGAGCCACTCGTCCGCGGGTTTTGGCTTGTTGAGTACCGATGACTATTGGGCGGCAGGGGGCACCCTGAGCAGCGTGTTTTTCCAGCGGGTTTCTGTCAACGCACGCCATAACCTGTCCCGAGACAGCCATAAGGCCGTGTCCGGCTCACGCAGCAGCCTGTCACTGAGCAGCCCGGTCGGGGCCAATATCGACGTCAACCTCAGCGCCACCACGCAGACGCGTGGTTATCGCGAAGTCACGGAGGTGGGCCAGTCGCTCAGGGCCGATGATCTCAATTCGCACTTCAAAAACCAGTACACCGCGGGCGTGAGCTGGGCCGAACCCACGCTGGGCGTATTTTCTTTGAATTACACCCGCAGCGCGCAATTTGGCGGGCAAACCAGCGAGCATGTGTTTGCCTCATGGAACAAGTCGTTTGGCCGGGCCGATGTGGCACTGATCGCTGACTCCCAAGTGGGCGGCTCACGGGCTCGCCGTGACGCCAACTATGCCGGTAGCCGGCGTGATCGTGCGGTAGATAACGACGTGTCCCTGCGCTTGCAGGTCAGTGTGCCCCTGGGCGGCGATCGCCGTGTGAGCAGCTACACCAGCCGCCGGGGGGAGCAATTTACCGCCGGCACTGCACTGAGCGAACGGGTCAACGAGTATGTGAACTACGAAGTGGCTGTGGAGCGTGACATGCGAGCCCGAGAGCAATCGTTGCGTGGGCAAGTGGACGTGTTGCCACGCTATGCACGAGTGGGCCTGGGCGTCAGCCGCGACCCGTTGGGTAGCAGCTACACAGGCCAGTTGCAGGGGGGCGTGGTGGCTCACGACGGCGGGCTGACCTTTTCGCCGTACAGCGTGCAGGACACGTTTGGCATCGTCTCGGTCGGCGATATCGGCTCGGCGAAAGTCGAGACGCCACAAGGCCCGGTATGGACCGACTTCAGCGGCCAGGCGGTGATCGCCGGCTTGCCGGCCTACACCAACAGCCGCGTCCAGGTGCAGACCCCTTCGTTGCCCAAGCAGGTAGACCTGAAAAACGGCACCCAGGTCATTTCGGCGGGCCGAGGCTCATTCAATCACGTGGATTTTGACGTGGTGAAAGTACGCCGGATGCTGGTGACCGCCAATGATCAGCACGGCCGGCCATTGCCTCAGGGCGCCTCGGTGTTCGGCAAGGACAATCGCTTTGTCACCAGCGTGGTGGGCGAGGGCATGATTTTTCTCAACGACGTCTCCGAGTCGCAAAACCTGAGGGTTTCATTGCCCGACTCTTCCACTTGCCTGTTGCACATCGACCCCGAGGTCAAGCCCGACAATGACAAATTCTATGAAGCTGCATCGGCGGTATGCCAGGGTGGTTAAGCGTACCAGCCTGCCCTTGGCGCTCTCTTGCATGCTGCTGGCAACGCTCGATGCGCAAGCTGAAAACTGTCGGCTATCGCTGAGCCAGTCGCACGTCGACTATGGCGCAATACGCCGCGATGCAGTGGTCGAAAACGCCGCTGTGGTGCTGGCCACTCGCACGTTCAACCTGACTGTGCTCTGCGTTGAGCCGGCGGCAATGGCCCTGCGTTTTGTCGCAGCGCCTGCCGATGGGCAAGGGTTTCGGTTTGGGCGTGAGGGGCGTTTTCGCTTGCGTCTCAAGCATGCCCAGGTCGACGGGCGAGCTGTCGGCTGGGTGTCTGCTCAAGCACCTGATGAGTCGGCCAAAGGCCAGTTGTTACCCGGCCAGGCCTTGATTGCGCGCGCCGCAGGTGTGCCGGTGACAGGGCGGCGACTCACCGCCCAGGTCGATATCGACACCGAACTGCCCTTCGATGCGTTGATGGTGCGCGGGGAGGCGCGCCTTGAAGGGCAGGGCAGTTTCGAACTGATCAGCCAGGCTGTTCCACCGAGCCAATGAAGTTGGCGAGCTCGACTGTTTGCGGGTTGGCGAACAACACCTTCGGGTCACCGGTTTCATGCACCTTGCCCTGGTGCATGAACACCAGCTTGTCGCCGACCTCACGGGCAAAACGCATTTCGTGAGTCACCATGATCAGGGTCATGCCGTCCTGGGCCAGTTGGCGCACCACGCTCAGCACTTCATTGACCAGTTCGGGGTCCAGGGCCGAGGTGATCTCATCGCACAGCAACACCTTGGGCGACATGGCCAGGGCGCGGGCAATGGCGACGCGCTGTTGCTGGCCGCCGGACAGGCGATCGGGAAAGGCGTCGAACTTCTCGCCCAGCCCGACCCGGTCCAGCATCTGCCTGGCCAATACGGCGGCCTTGGCCTTGGGCACTTTTTGCACCACTTGCGGCGCCAGCATCACGTTCTCGCCCACGGTCAGGTGCGGGAACAGGTTGAATTGCTGGAAGACCATGCCGACCTTTTGCCGCAGGCTGCGCAGGTCGGCGCGGGCGGCGTCGAGGTATTCGCCATCGACTTCGATGACGCCGTCGTTGATCGACTCCAGGCCATTGAGGGTGCGCAGCAAGGTGGACTTGCCCGAGCCGCTGCGGCCGATGATCGCCACCACCTGGCCTTCGTCCACCGTCAGGTCGATGCCCTTGAGTACGTGGTGATCGCCGTAATACTTATGCAGGGCAGAAATTCTAAGCAGAGGCATGCAGTCTCCTTTCCAGGTAGCGCGCACTGAGGGACAAGGGATAACAGAGCAAAAAGTAACCGAGGGCCACCAGGCCATAGACCATGAAGGGCTCAAAGGTGGCGTTGGCGAGCATGCCGCCTGTCTTGGTCAGTTCGGTGAAGCCGATGATCGAGGTCACGGCGGTGCCTTTGACCACCTGCACCGAAAAGCCCACCGTCGGCGCGACAGCAATACGCAATGCCTGTGGCAGGATCACATAGCGCAGTTGTTCAAGCGGGTTGAGGGCCAGGCTGGCCGAGGCTTCCCATTGGCCGTGGGCAATGGAGTCGACGCAGCCGCGCCATATTTCAGCCAGGTAGGCGCTGGTAAACAGGGTCAAGGCAATCGCCGCTGCCAGCCAAGGCGATATGTCCACGCCAAGCAGCGCAACGCCGAAAAACACCAGGAACAGCTGCATCAGCAGCGGCGTGCCCTGGAACAGTTCGATATAGGTGCGGGCCATATTGCGTGGGAACGCTTTGCGGCTGATGCGCAGGGTCATCACCAGTAAGCCGATCAGGCCGCCGCCCACAAACGCCACCAATGACAGCAGCAGCGTCCATTGCAGGCCGGTCAGCAGGTTGCGCACGATGTCCCAGAACGAAAAATCACTCATCGGCTGTTCCTCATGACAAACCGTCGGCCGATCCAGTTGAGCAATTGGCGAATCATCAGCGCCATGCACAGGTACACCAGGGTGGTCAGGGCATAGGTTTCAAAGGCGCGGAAATTACGCGACTGGATAAAGTTGGCGGCAAAGCTCAGCTCTTCAGTGGCGATCTGCGAACACACCGCCGAACCGAGCATCACGATGATGATCTGGCTGCTCAGGGCCGGCCACACCTTGCCCAGGGCCGGTAGCAGCACCACATGGCGGAACGCCTCGAAGCGCGTCATTGCCAGCGCCGCGGCCGCCTCCAGTTGCCCGCGTGGGATGGCCTGGATGCCCGCACGGATGATCTCGGTGGAGTACGCCCCCAGGTTGATCACCATCGCCAGCACGGCGGCTTGCCACTCGGTGATTTTCAACCCCAGGGACGGCAGGCCGAAGAAGATAAAAAACAGTTGCACCAGGAACGGCGTGTTGCGGATCAACTCGACATACACTCCAAAGAACCATGCAAACGGCTGGATCTTCCACGCCCGTACTACCGCGCCGACAGTGCCCAGGGCCACGCCGAGGATGGCGCCAATGGCCGTCAGTTCAAGGGTGAACAGCGCGCCGCGCAGGAGCAGGTCGGTATTGGCCAGCACCGGCACAAAGTCGAATTGATAGGCCATCTTTGAGCTCCGCGTCAGAGGTCGGCAGGCAGCGGTTCTTTGAGCCACTGCATCGCGTTTTTTCCCAGGCTGCCGTCAGCCTTGGCTGCCACCAGGATCTGGTTGACCTTTTCCAACAGCGCCGGCTCGTTCTTGTTCACGCCCACGTACACCGGCGAGTCCTTGAGTTTCACCTTCAGTGCCGGTACGCGTTTGGGGTTGCGTTCGCTGATGGCCACCATGACCACGTTGCCGCTGGCGATCAGGTCTACCTGGCCGGCCAGGTAGGCAGCGATGGTGGAGTTGTTGTCTTCAAAGCGCTTGATGGTGGCTTCCTTAGGGGCCACCGCGGTCAGCTCGATATCCTCGATGGCGCCACGGGTTACGCTGATGGTCTTGCCCTTGAGGTCGTCGAGGCTGACGATGGCAGCATCAGGCGGCCCAAACACGGCAAGGTAGAACGGTGCGTAGGCGTTGGAGAAGTCGATGACCTTGGCGCGCTCGGGGTTCTTGCCCAGGCTGGAAATCACCAGGTCGACCTTGCCAGTGGTGAGGAACGGGATGCGGTTGGTACTGTTTACCGGCGTCAGTTCCAGCTTGACCTTGAGTTGGTCGGCCAGCAGCTTGGCGGTGTCGATGTCCAGACCGCGTGGCTTCATGTCCGGGCCCACCGAACCAAAGGGTGGGAAGTCCTGGGGCACGGCAACCTTCAGGGTGCCACGGGCGACGATGTCATCCAGACCATTCGCCTGGGCGGGTGCCTGGCTCAGCATCAGGCTGGCAAACAGGGCAGTGAGCAGGGCGCTGTAGCGCTTGGTCATGGCAACTCTCCGAAAATGGCGAAGGAATTTTCTGAGTTTGCCCAGTGCACAGCCCATGCCAGCACCGTTCGGATCGTCTGCAAGGCTGATGTTTGTTGAGGTGCACAGGTCTTACTGGTCTGAACAGTGGTCAGGTTTTTCGCACCCTTTTCGAGCGTCGACAAAAAGCGGCGAGCCCCTTTGGGGCGTGGCTTGCAGCCGGCCCTGAATAGTTTTACAACGGGTCACACCGCTATCTGGAACCCAGAGCTTTTTTATGAATTCCATTGCCCAAGCCGTACCGGAAGCGGCCTTGCAGGCCATCCGCAAACTGATCAAGGAGCAAGGCTTCGGGCCGGGCGACGCGTTGCCGTCCCAGCGCGACCTGGCGCTGCAATTGGGGGTGAGCCGGGCGTCGTTGCGCGAGGCGCTGTCGTCCCTCAGCGCCTTGGGCGTGGTCAGCGTGCAGCCGGGCAAGGGCGTGTTCGTGCAGGACATGCAAGAGGCGCCGGGGTTCGCCTGGCCCTTTGCGGCGCAGGCCACGCCGCCGGATATCTTCCAGTTGCGCTACGCCTTGGAGGGGTTTGCGGCGGGCTTGGCAGCGGTGACACTAACCCTCGATGCACTGGACAGCCTGCAAGACAATGTTCAAGCCATGCGCAAAGTGCTCAAGGCGGGCGACTTCGAAGCGGCTGCCCGCCTGGACTTCGAGTTTCACCAGCGCATTCTGCTGGCCAGCGGTAACCAGGCCATGGTGAGCATCCTCAGCGCCAGTGCCGAGGTGTTTCTGGAAAGTCAGAAGCTACCGTTCATCCGGCCGGAGCGGGCCATGGAGACCTGGCAGGAACATCGCAGAATCCTGCGCGCCCTGGCCCGCCGCAGCAGTACGGCGGCGCAGAAAACCATGCAGGAACATATACGTAATGCAGCGTTGCGCACGGGCATTGCGTTCGTGACGCCCGCTACGCCGTGACGGGGTCATACCCACACTCATTCAAGTTCATAGCAAGACTCAATCAGACGCGGCTTCCTGAACAGGGGAAGGGCAGCTATGATGGGCAACGTTTTTTTTGCTTACAATCCGGAGACATCCATGAGCAGCGATCTTATCAAGCACGTCACCGACGCGTCCTTTGAAGCCGAAGTCCTCAAGGCTGACGGCCCGGTGCTGGTTGACTACTGGGCTGAATGGTGCGGCCCTTGCAAAATGATCGCTCCGGTCCTGGACGACATTGCAACCACTTACGCAGGCAAACTGACCATTGCCAAGCTGAACATCGACGAGAACCAGGAAACCCCGGCCAAGCATGGCGTGCGTGGTATCCCGACTCTGATGCTGTTCAAGAATGGCAATGTCGAAGCGACCAAAGTGGGCGCGCTGTCGAAGTCCCAACTGCAAGCTTTCCTCGACGCAAGCCTCTAAGCGTCGTCAAAAAAGCCCCGCAAATTGCGGGGCTTTTTCGTAAAACAGGGCTAGACGCTCCGAAATCCAGGTGGTACATTCGGCCCCGCAGTGGTTTCTCCACTGCCCCCTGCAAGCCGTCGCCGACGCATTCCTTTTCGATTAGTACGCGATCCTGTCGCCTTCTCTGCGGCGCGGCCTCATTAAGCCAAAAGCTTAATTTCCCCCCTCCATAAATGATTACGTCATTCCTATATGAATCTGACTGAACTCAAGCAAAAGCCGATTACCGACCTGCTCCAACTGGCCGAAGAAATGGGCATAGAAAATATGGCCCGTTCGCGCAAGCAGGACGTGATTTTCTCCCTGCTCAAGAAGCACGCGAAAAGCGGCGAGGAAATCTCCGGTGATGGCGTGCTGGAGATTCTCCAGGACGGCTTCGGCTTCCTCCGCTCTGCAGACGCGTCCTATCTCGCCGGCCCAGACGATATCTACGTCTCGCCGAGCCAGATCCGTCGCTTCAACTTGCGCACCGGTGACACCATCGTTGGCAAGATCCGTCCTCCGAAGGAAGGCGAGCGTTACTTCGCCCTGCTCAAGGTCGACACGATCAACTTCGATCGCCCCGAGAACGCGAAAAACAAGATTCTCTTCGAGAACCTGACTCCGCTGTTCCCGACCGTGCGCATGAAGATGGAAGCCGGTAACGGCTCCACCGAAGACTTGACCGGCCGTGTGATCGACCTCTGCGCTCCAATCGGCAAAGGCCAGCGTGGCCTGATCGTCGCACCGCCCAAAGCCGGCAAGACCATCATGCTGCAGAACATCGCCGCGAACATTGCGCGTAACAACCCTGAAGTTCATCTGATCGTGCTGTTGATCGATGAGCGTCCGGAAGAAGTGACCGAAATGCAGCGCACCGTGCGCGGCGAAGTGGTTGCCTCGACGTTCGATGAGCCGCCAACCCGTCACGTGCAGGTTGCCGAAATGGTGATCGAAAAGGCCAAGCGCCTGGTCGAGCACAAGAAAGACGTGGTGATCCTGCTCGACTCCATCACCCGTCTGGCCCGTGCCTACAACACCGTGATCCCGAGCTCCGGCAAGGTGCTGACCGGTGGTGTCGATGCTCATGCCCTGGAGAAACCGAAGCGTTTCTTCGGCGCTGCGCGCAACATCGAAGAAGGCGGCTCGCTGACCATTATCGCCACCGCGCTGGTTGAAACCGGCTCGAAGATGGACGAAGTGATCTACGAAGAGTTCAAGGGTACCGGCAACATGGAACTGCCTTTGGATCGTCGCATCGCTGAAAAGCGTGTGTTCCCTGCGATCAACATCAACCGTTCCGGCACCCGCCGCGAAGAGTTGCTGACCGCAGACGACGAACTGCAGCGTATGTGGATCCTGCGCAAGCTGCTGCACCCGATGGACGAAGTCGCTGCCATCGAGTTTCTGATCGACAAGCTGAAAACCACCAAGACCAACGACGAGTTCTTCCTGTCGATGAAACGTAAGTAAATACTGCGTTTCTGGTCCAAAAAAATGGCGCCCCCCAGGGGGCGCCATTTTTTTTGCGTCGAGTTTGTGTGGTTTTTATGGCATAAGTATCAGTTAAGTAACAAAAATTGACGCGTGACTACGCTCATTCCTTTCGTCACAGACTGACCACATTCATATGACCACTCTTGCTTACCGCAGAGACATCGACGGCCTGCGTGCCATCGCTGTCCTCGCAGTCGTGTTGTTTCACTTTGGCGTTCCAGGCATTACTGGCGGTTTTGTTGGCGTTGATGTGTTTTTCGTCATTTCCGGCTTTCTAATCACGTCAATTATCTGGCGTGAGCGTCAAGCTGGACGCTTCAGCTTCATCGACTTCTGGGCTCGCCGCGCCCGGCGTATCTTGCCGGCACTGTTTGTGATGATTGCGGCGACACTGGCAGTGGGTTGGTTTCTGTTGGCGCCCAAGGACTATGAAGAGTTGGGGCGGTCTGCGCACTATCAGGTGACTTTTACCTCGAACCTGTTGTTCTCGCGTCAGCACGGATACTTTGATGCCTCATCGGACATCAAGCCGTTGCTGCATACCTGGTCATTGGCGGTAGAAGAGCAGTTCTATATTTTCTTCCCGTTGCTGCTGGCTTTGCTTTCCAGCCGTTTGAAGCACTGGCGCCTGGCATTGTTCGCGGTGCTGCTGGTGTCGTTTGGCATGAGCGTCTGGGCGGTTCAGCATGAGCCGCAGAAAGCTTTCTTCCTGTTGCATCTGCGGGCCTGGGAGCTACTGGCCGGTGCGATGCTGGCGGTGCAGCCCAAGCGTGAATGGCGCGCCTCGCCGGCCTTGGCCCAAGGCGTCAGCCTGGCTTCCCTGGCATTGATCCTCATCGCCGTATTAGGTTACGACGCGAAAACCCCGTTCCCAGGTGCGACCGCGTTGTTGCCTGTGCTGGGGGTGGTCGGGTTGATCTGGGCCAACGGCCAGCAACCGACCTGGGTCGCTCGCCTGTTGGGCACGCGGATCATGGTGGGCATCGGGCTGATCTCTTATTCATGGTACCTGTGGCACTGGCCGGTATTCGTGTACGCCAACTATGCCGCCGTGGATGGCTTGAGCGCGCTGGAACTGGCGGGGCTGATGCTGCTTTCGCTGGTGCTGGGCTACCTGTCCTGGCGGTTCGTGGAAACACCGTTCCGGGAAAAACGTTTGCTGGTCTCGCGTAAGGCGATTCTGGCTTCGGCGATGGTCGGCATTCTGGGGCTGGGTTTCACTGGCCTGGCGATCCGTGAATTCGACGGCGTGCCTTCGCGCTTGTCCGAACAGGCGTTGCGCTTTGCCCAGGCCAAGAAGTGGAGCCCGGACCTGTTGGCGTGCATGGCCGACAAAGATACGCCCGATGAACGCTTGTTCTGCCATTTCGGCCCCAAAGGCCAGTCGGTTTCAGCGTTGGTATGGGGTGACAGCCACGCCACCGCGCTGATACCGGCACTCAAAGAGGGCGCTGATCGCCACGATATCAGCCTGGTCGAAGCCAGTTTTGCCGGCTGTATTCCCCTCGATGGCCTGGAAAATATTGCCCGCTGCGCGCATTTCAACCGTCGCGTCGAGAAGGCCATGGCCGAGCAGGCATTCAGCGATGTGGTGTTGGCCGCCCGCTGGAGCCTGTATGTGTATGGGCAAATGTCCGGTGACAAGGAGCATGCGCTCAAAGACCCTGGCACCGGCCAGTATGTGCGTGCCGTCGCCGAACAACGCTTTGCCCAGGGCTTGCGCGAGCGCATCCAGGGCCTGCGCGCTGCCGGGCACAAGGTCTGGCTGGTCAAGGAAGTGCCGCTGCAGGAAATCATCGTGCCTTACCGTCTCAGCCGTCTGGCCATGATGAACCGCCCCGTGGACGGTGAAGGGCTCGCATTGGCTGAGCATGTGAAACGCCAGGCCTTTATCACGCAATTGTTTGATGAGTTGGCGGCTGCTGACAGGGGTGTCGCGGTGCTGGACCCCGCGCCATTGCTGTGCGGCGCCGATGGGTTGTGCCGGGTCGAACTCAATGGCCGCGCGCTGTATACCGACGATAATCACCTTTCAGACGTCGGCGCGCGACACATCGAAGCCTTCCTGGAGCCGTTGTTCAGTTCTTTGCAATCACGCGGTTTGACGGCCAATTAAGCTGCCAGCCGCCCTCAGAGCAGGTAGGATGTACGCCTATTTTACGGGTGGCATGGTTAATGAAATTCAAGGATCTTCGGGATTTCGTGCAGCAACTTGAGCAGCGCGGAGAGTTGAAACGTATCCAGATGCCGATTTCTCCGGTGCTGGAAATGACTGAGATTTGCGACCGTACCTTGCGCAACAAGGGCCCGGCGCTGTTGTTCGAAAACCCGACCGGCTTTGATATCCCGGTGCTGGGCAACCTGTTCGGCACTCCCGAGCGCGTGGCCTTTGGCATGGGCGCCGAGTCCGTCAGCGAACTGCGCGAGATCGGCAAGCTGCTGGCCTTTCTCAAGGAGCCCGAGCCGCCCAAGGGCTTGAAGGACGCTTGGTCCAAGCTGCCGATCTTCCGCAAAATCATCGCCATGGCCCCCAAGGTGGTCAAGGACGCGGTGTGCCAGGAAGTGGTCATTGAAGGCGATGATGTCGACCTGGCCATGCTCCCGGTGCAAACCTGCTGGCCCGGCGACGTCGGCCCGCTGATCACCTGGGGCCTGACCGTCACCAAGGGCCCGAACAAGGACCGCCAGAACCTCGGTATCTACCGTCAGCAAGTCATTGGCCGTAACAAAGTGATCATGCGCTGGCTGAGCCACCGCGGCGGCGCCCTCGACTTCCGCGAGTGGTGCGAGAAGCATCCCGGCAAGCCGTTCCCGGTTTCCGTAGCCCTGGGTGCTGACCCTGCGACCATCCTCGGCGCAGTGACACCCGTACCTGACAGCCTCTCCGAGTACGCCTTCGCCGGCTTGTTGCGCGGTAATCGCACGGAGCTGGTGAAGTGCCGCGGTAATGACCTGCAAGTGCCGGCCACCGCCGAGATCATTCTTGAAGGCGTGATTCACCCAGGTGAAATGGCCGATGAAGGCCCGTATGGCGACCACACCGGGTACTACAACGAAGTCGACAGCTTCCCGGTGTTCACCGTCGAGCGCATCACCCATCGGGTCAAGCCGATCTATCACAGTACCTACACGGGCCGTCCGCCCGATGAGCCGGCCATCCTCGGCGTGGCGCTCAACGAAGTGTTCGTGCCGATCCTGCAAAAGCAATTCCCGGAGATCACCGACTTCTACCTGCCGCCCGAGGGCTGTTCGTACCGCATGGCCATCGTGACCATGAAGAAGTCGTATCCGGGGCATGCCAAGCGGGTAATGCTCGGTGTGTGGTCGTTTTTGCGACAGTTCATGTACACCAAGTTCGTTATTGTCACCGACGACGACATCAATGCCCGGGACTGGAACGACGTGATCTGGGCTATCACCACGCGCATGGACCCCAAGCGCGACACGGTGATGATCGACAACACGCCCATCGACTACCTCGACTTCGCGTCGCCGGTATCGGGCCTGGGCTCAAAGATGGGCCTGGATGCCACGCATAAATGGCCGGGCGAAACCACGCGTGAGTGGGGCCGGGTGATCGTCAAGGATGAAGCCGTCACGGCGCGGGTCGATGCGATCTGGAAAGAATTGGGAATAGATTGATGCGTGTAACCCTGCAACCTTCCGGTGCTGTGCTGGAACTGGCCCCTGGCGAGCGAATCCTCGAGGGCGCACGCCGCCTGGGCTATGAGTGCCCCCAAGCCTGTCGCAATGGCGTGTGCCATGTCTGCGCGGCGTTGCTGGTGGAGGGCCGCGTACAGCAAGCCGGGGAGGTGCGCGATCATGGTGAGTTCTACACCTGTATCGCCGAGCCGCTGGAGGACTGCGTGGTGTTGTGGGATGGCGTTCTGGCGCCGGGAGAGTTGCCGTTGCGCAAATTGTCGTGCCAATTGACCGAGTGTGTGCAAGTGGGTGGCGATGTGTGGCGTGTGCGGCTGCGCGCCCCGGCAGGCAAGGCGGTGCGTTACCACGCCGGGCAATACCTGATGATCGAGCGGGACAGCGGCGAGAAATCGGCGTTCTCCCTGGCCTCGGCGCCCCATGCCGGGCGTGAGTTGGAGTTGCATGTACTGGCACGGGAAGCCAGTGCGCGCAGTCTCATCGAGCAGTTGCAGCGTAACCAGATGGCCCGCGTCGAGCTGCCGTTTGGTGACACTCACCTGGCTGAACTGCCAGACGGTCCCCTGGTACTGATGGCCGCCGGCACCGGCATGGCGCAGATGCACAGCCTGATCGAGCATTGCCGCGCTTCAGGCTTCAAGCACCCGGTGCATCTGTACTGGGGCGTGCGCCTGCCGGAAGATTTCTACGAAATCGAGCACTGGGATCAATGGCTGCATTTACCCAACCTGTTCCTGCACAAAGTGGTCAGCGACCTGTGTGGTTGGGAAGGGCGCTGTGGTTTGCTGCATGAGGCGGTGTGCGAAGACATTGCCGACCTCAATAGCGTGCACGTCTACGCCAGCGGTTCGCCGGCGATGATCTACGGCACCCTGGACGCACTGGTCAACGCCGGCATGGATGCGCACCGGATGCGCGCCGACGTCTTCGCCTACGCCCCAAGGCCCTAATGTGGGAGCTGGCTTGCCTGCGATGGCGGCTTGCTAGCCGAAGCCTATCTACCTGACACCCCTCGATCCAACTGTGGGAGCGGGCTTGCTCGCGAAGGCGGCCTGGCAGTCAACAGGGTTGGATTGTGTGCATATCTATTGCTGCGGTAACGGCCGCTTAGGGTTCCGCC
>NZ_LYSO01000032.1:0-55760 GCF_001728935.1 Pseudomonas sp. AP42 | reverse complement strand
CTTGTTCGTCCTGTGTTCGCCCCGTGCACCACAGTGCTAAAGTCCATCCCTCGATTTTGCTTTTCCCAAGGAAGCCGTTATGCCGGACGCGACGTCCCTCAGCCCTGGATTCATGGTGGTTCATGGCAACCGCCTGGACGAGCTGCGAAGCCTGGTGGTCAGTTGGATGCGCCGTTACCCACTGGCGCCTTTGGAAAACGAAATCGCCCTGGTACAAAGCAACGGCATTGCCCAGTGGCTCAAGCTGGCCTTGGCCGAAGACCCGCAAGCCGATGATATGGGCGGCTGTGGCATTGCCGCAGCCATCGACGTGCAACTGCCTGGCAGCTTTATGTGGCAGCTTTATCGCATGGTCTTGGGCCGTGATGAGATCCCGCCCAAGTCCCTGCTTGATAAAGCCCCGCTGACCTGGCGCCTCATGCGCCTGTTACCCGAGCTGATCGACCAACCGCACTTCGAGCCGCTGCAACGCTTCCTGACGCAAGACACCGACCTGCGCAAACGCTACCAACTCGCCGAGCGCCTGGCTGACTTGTTCGACCAATACCAGGTCTACCGTGCCGACTGGCTGGAAGATTGGGCCGCAGGCCGGCACCAACTGCGCAATGGTCGAGGCGATTCCAAACCGCTCAACCCAGCCAACTGCTGGCAAGCCGAGCTATGGCGCGCGCTGCTGTTGGATGTAGGTGCAGCAGGCATGGCCGAAAGCCGGGCCGGCGTTCATCAGCGCTTCATCGAGCGCATCAACAGCCTTGAACAAGCACCTCCCGGCTTGCCTCCCCGGGTGATTGTCTTCGGCATCTCATCGCTGCCGGCCCAGGCGCTGGAAGCCTTGGCGGGCTTGGCCCGTTTCAGCCAAGTCCTGCTCTGCGTGCATAACCCCTGCCGCCATCATTGGTCGGACATCGTCGCCGACAAGGACTTGCTGCGTAACGAATACAAACGCCAGGCGCGCAAAGCGGGCATGCCCGTCACGATCGACCCACAAACTTTGCACCAGCACGCCCATCCGCTGCTTGCTGCCTGGGGCAAGCAGGGCCGTGATTACATCAGTCTGTTGGACAGCTACGACGACCCCAACAGCTACCGCGCGGCATTCCGCGACGGTCGTATCGACCTGTTCAGCGACAGCGAACCCACCACGCTGCTCAACCAACTCCAGGACGATATCCTCGAACTGCGGCCGTTGAATGAAACCCGTGAACGGTGGCCCGCTGTCGACTTGCAACGCGATACTTCGATCCGTTTCCACATCGCCCACAGTGCCCAGCGCGAAGTGGAAATCCTCCACGATCAATTGCTCCATCGCTTCAGCGCCGACCCCACACTGCGTCCTCGGGACATCATCGTCATGGTCCCCGACGTCGACAGCTACGCGCCGCATATTCGCGCGGTCTTCGGCCAGCTCGAACGCCATGACCCACGCTTCATCCCCTTCACCCTCACAGACCAAGGCCAACGCGGTCGCGACCCGCTGTTGATCGCCGTCGAGCACTTGCTCAAACTTCCCGACAGCCGCTTCCCCGTCAGCGAAATCCTCGACCTGCTCGACGTCCCGGCCCTGCGCGAACGCTTCGCCATCAAAGAGCGTGACCTGCCCACCTTGCATCGCTGGATCGAAGGCGCCGGCATCCGCTGGGGCCTGAACGCCGAGCAACGCGCCGGTTTAGGCCTGCCCACGGAGCTGGAGCAAAACAGTTGGCGATTCGGCCTGCGCCGTATGCTGCTGGGCTATGCCGTCGGCACTGGCTTGGCCTGCGACGGTATCGAGCCGTATGACGAAATCGGTGGCCTCGATGCGGCCTTGATCGGCCCGCTGGTCGCCTTGCTCGATGCCTTGAACGATGCCCATCAGGCGTTATCAGAACCCGCCTCCCCACAGGCCTGGGGCGAGCGTCTACAACGCTTGATGCAGCTGTTTTTCCTGCCCAGCAGCGAGCACGATGACTACTTGCTGGGCCAGCTCGAACAACTGAGAGAGACCTGGCTGGAAACCTGCGAATCCGTTGGGCTGCAAGACGAGCTACCCCTTACGGTAGTACGTGAGGCATGGCTGGCCGGATTGGATCAGGGGCGCCTGTCCCAGCGCTTCCTGGCGGGAGCGGTCAATTTTTGTACGCTGATGCCCATGCGTGCGATCCCGTTCAAGCTGGTTTGCCTGCTGGGCATGAACGACGGCGATTACCCGCGGGCCCAGCCACCGCTGGATTTTGACCTGATGGGCAGCGACTACCGCCCCGGCGACCGTTCTCGCCGCGAAGACGACCGCTACTTACTGCTCGAAGCGCTGCTGTCGGCCCGCGACCAGCTGTATATCAGCTGGGTAGGCCGCAGCATCCGTGACAACAGTGATCGCCCGGCCTCGGTGCTGATCGGCCAACTGCGCGACCACTTGGCCAGCGGCTGGCAGCACACCAACGACGATCAGCCGCTGATCGACGCAATGACCCAGGAACACCCCCTGCAACCCTTCAGCGCCCGCTACTTCCACGAAGGCGATCCGCTGTTCAGCTATGCCCGCGAATGGCAATGGCTGCATCAGGCACCGGCGGTCATCACCCAAGAGCAAGGCTTGGCCCCTCACCAACAGGAAGAGCCCCTGAGCCTCGGCCAGTTACAGGATTTCCTGCGCAACCCGGTCAAGCACTTCTTCAGCCAGCGCCTGAAAGTATTCTTCGAAGCCGCCGAAGTGCCGCTGGCTGACGAAGAACCCTTCGTGCTGGACGCGTTGCAACGTTACAACCTCAGCGACAGCCTGTTGAACGCGGCCCTCACCCAACCCGATCAACTCGATCAGGCGCTCAACGCCCAGGCCCTGCGCCTGCAAGGCAGCGGCCTGCTGCCGATGGTCGGTTTCGGTGAATGCCTGCGTAACGAGCTGATCGAGCCGCTGCCGGACCTGGTGCAACGCTATCAAGACCTTCTGGCGCTGTGGCCCACCCCGCATACCGGCGCTGAACCGATCAGCTTTGCGTACCAGGGCATCCAGCTGGAAGGTTGGATCAGCGGCCTGCACCGACGCAGTGATGGCGGGCTGTTAAGCGTCACCACCATCCCCAACAGCATTGGCTCGATCAAGACACGCAAGTGGCACCGCCTCATCCGCCCCTGGGTCAATCACGTGGTGGCCTGCGCCTGTGGCCTGCCCTTGAGCACCGGTCTGGTAGCCAGTGACGACACCTTACTGTTGGCCCCGCTGGACAAGGCCAGCGCCGAGGAAATCCTCGGCAACCTGCTTTTGGCCTGGCGCACGGGAATGAGTACACCGCTACCTGTCGCGGTGAAAACCGCGTTCGCCTGGCTCGGCCAGACTGACCCCGCCAAGGCCCAAGCGGCTGCGAGCAAAGCCTATGAAGGCGATGGCATCACCACTGACGGCGAACGCCGCGAAACGCCAGCCCTCACGCGGCAATTTCCCGACTACGCGGCCCTGGTCGCCAGCGAAGAGTTCGAAGGCTGGTGCGAAACCCTGTATCGCCCGCTGATCAACGCCCCCTGGCGATCGCTTTCCAGCACGGAGGCCAACGCATGAGCGGCAAACCCTTGGCCCTGGCGTTCCCGCTCAAAGGCAGCCAGTTGATTGAAGCCAGTGCCGGCACCGGCAAGACCTTCACCATCTCCGCCTTGTACCTGCGCCTGGTGCTCGGCCATGGCGGCGATGAATCCGGTTTCGGCCGCGAGCTGCTGCCACCGCAAATCCTCGTGGTGACGTTCACCGACGCCGCCACCAAGGAGCTGCGAGAACGCATTCGCATCCGCCTGGCCGAAGCCGCGCGCTTCTTCCGTGACGAAATCGAACAGCCCGATGCGCTGATTGCCGACCTGCGCGAGCACTATGATCCGCAGCAATGGCCGGCCTGTGCCAATCGCCTGGACATCGCCGCGCAATGGATGGATGAAGCGGCGGTTTCGACGATCCACAGTTGGTGCCAGCGCATGCTGCGCGAACACGCGTTCGACAGCGGCAGCCTGTTTACACAAACCCTGGAAACTGACCATAGCGACCTGCTGGGCGAAGTGCTGCGCGACTACTGGCGCTTGTTCTGCTACCCAATGCATGACGATGCGCTCAACTGGGTGCGCAATAATTGGGGCGGCCCCGCGGCGCTGATGCCACGGGTGCGTGCACTGTTCGGCAGTGAGCGGCCCACCGACGAAACCCGCGAGCCAGCCGAACTGATCAGCGCCTGTTTGCAAGAACGCCGCGCCGCGCTGGTTACCCTCAAGGCCCCTTGGCAACAATGGGCCGCCGAGCTGCGGGATATCTGCCTGCAAGCCGTCGCCGCCAAAGCGGTCGACGGGCGCAAGATGCAAGCGCGTTACTTCGAACCCTGGTTCGAAAAGATCAGCGCCTGGGCCGCTGACGAAACCCTGGAACAACTGGATATCGGCACCGGCTTTACCCGCCTGACGCCCGATGGCATGGCCGAAGCCTGGAAAGGCGAGCCGCCGCAGCACCCCGGCATCCAAGCCATGGCCGGCCTCAAAGCCAGCCTCGACGCCTTGCCAACGCCCGACGCGGCGGTGCTGCAACACGCTGCCGGCTGGGTCGGAAAACGCTTCGAGGAAGAGAAACGTCGCCGCGCCGAGATGGGGTTTGACGACATGCTGATCCGCCTCAACGCCGCCCTCCAGGCAGACGGTGGCGAGCGCCTGGCCAGTGTGATCCGCGAGCAATTCCCGGTGGCCCTGATCGATGAATTCCAGGACACCGACCCGGTGCAATACAGCATCTTCGACAGCATCTACCGCATCGAGGAAAACCACCTCGACAGCGGCCTGTTCCTGATCGGCGACCCCAAGCAGGCGATCTACGCCTTTCGCGGCGCCGACATCTATACCTACCTGCGCGCCCGGCAGGCCACCACCGGCCGCCATCACACCCTGGGCACCAACTTCCGCTCCAGCCATGCGATGGTCGAGGCGGTGAACCATGTGTTCCAGCGTGCTGAAACCGGCCGTGGTGCGTTTCTGTTTCGCCAACCCGATGGCGACAACCCGGTGCCGTTCCATTCGGTACTGTCCCAAGGCCGTAGCGAGCAGTTGCAGGTCGACGGCCAGACGCTGCCGGCCATGAACCTTTGGCACCTGCCCAGCGACCAGCCGATTTCCAACGCGGTTTACCGTCAGCAACTGGCCGCCGCCTGCGCCACGCAGATCGTTGCGTTGCTCAATGGCGGCCAGCAAGGCAGCGCAGGCTTTGTGAAAGGGGGGCGCTTGAAGGGCGTGTTGCCGTCAGACATCGCCATCCTTGTGCGCGACGGCAACGAAGCCCAAGCCGTACGTGCCGAACTGGCCAGCCGTGGCGTGCGCAGTGTGTACCTGTCGGATAAAGACTCGGTGTTTGCCGCCCAGGAAGCCCATGACCTGTTGGCCTGGCTCAAGGCTTGCGCGGAACCGGACGTCGAACGGCCATTAAGGGCGGCCCTGGCCTGCGTCACCCTGAACCTGTCCCTGGCGGAGCTGGAGCGTCTGAACCAGGACGAGCTGGCGTGGGAATCGCGGGTGATGCAGTTTCGTGGCTACCGTGCCATCTGGCGTACCCAAGGCGTGTTGCCGATGCTGCGTCGCCTGCTCCACGACTTCAAGCTACCGCAAACCCTCATCGCCCGCAGTGATGGCGAGCGGGTGCTGACCAACCTGTTGCACCTCAGTGAGTTGTTGCAACAGGCCGCCTCGGAACTGGATGGCGAGCAGGCGTTGATCCGTCATTTGGCCGAGCATCTGGCGCTGTCAGGGCAGGCCGGTGAAGAGCAGATCCTGCGTCTGGAAAGCGACGAGCAACTGGTCAAAGTGGTGACCATCCACAAATCCAAGGGCCTGGAATACGACTTGGTGTTCTTGCCGTTCATCTGTTCGGCCAAGCCCGTGGATGGCAGTCGCTTGCCGCTGCATTATCACGATGAACAGGGCAAGTCCCAGGTAAGCCTACGACCCACGGCCGAGCTGATCGCCCAAGCCGATGACGAGCGCCTGGCTGAAGACCTGCGTTTGTTCTACGTGGCCTTGACCCGCGCCAAACATGCCTGCTGGCTGGGCATCGCCGACCTCAAGCGCGGCAATAACAGCAGCTCGGTCTTGCACCTCTCAGCGCTGGGCTATCTGCTGGGAGCCGGCGCGTCGTTGGGCGAATCAGCGGGTCTGGCGCGCTGGTTGTTGGACTTGCAGCAAGGCTGCGCGGCCATCCGTTATGACCTTGTGCCGGACGCCCAAGACGTCTTGTTCCATCCGCCGCGCAACCAAGCGACCTTGCTTGCGCCGTTGCTGCCTGTACGCAAGGCCGCAGAAAACTGGTGGATTGCCTCCTACAGCGCCTTGCGCATCGGCGACAGCATGAGCGCCGCCAACCTCGAAGCGCCCGAAAGCCCACAGGCCCAGAAGCTGTTCGATGACGAACGCCTCGACCCCGATGCCCCTCGGGAAACGGTCGCGTCCGGCGGGGATATTCACCGTTTCCCACGCGGTCCCAACCCAGGCACCTTCCTTCACGGCTTGTTGGAGTGGGCCGGTGAAGAAGGTTTCAACGTGACTCCAGAGGCGATCGAAAAAGCCGTGGGCGCACGCTGTAACCGCCGCAACTGGGAAGGCTGGATCGTCACCCTCAGCGGCTGGCTGGAGCACCTGCTGCAAACGCCGCTGCCGCTGCACAACGAGCGCTTCACCCTCAACGGCCTGCAGCAGTACCAGATCGAGATGGAATTCTGGTTCGCCAGTCACACCGTCGACGTGCTCGCCCTCGACAAACTGGTGTGCCAGCACACCCATGGCGGCGTGTCCCGCGTGGCCGCCGAGCCCGTCCTGCTCAACGGTATGTTCAAAGGCTTTATCGACCTGACGTTCGAGCACGATGGCCGTTACTACGTGGCCGACTACAAATCCAATTGGCTTGGCCCTGACGACTCGGCCTACACCCAGGACGCCATGGAACACTCGATTCTCGAGCATCGGTACGACCTGCAATACGTACTTTACCTGCTGGCCTTGCACCGCCAGCTCAAGGCGCGCCTGCCCCATTACGATTATGACCAGCACGTCGGCGGTGCCCTGTACCTGTTCTTGCGCGGTAGCCAGTCGGTGAGCCAGGGCGCGTATTTCACTCGACCGCCCCGTGAGTTGATCGAAAGCCTGGACCTGTTGTTCCAGGGCAAGCCCATCCCGCCCAAGGTTGAGCCTGCCTGGGAACAAGGAGTGCTGTTATGAGCCTGTCGCCGTTACCGCTGGAGGCGCTTTTGCCGCTTGATCGCGCCGCCGACCTGCTGCAGTTGCTTGCGCGTTGGGTCGAGCGGGGATGGCTGCGGGCCTTGGACAAAGCCTTCGTCGGCTTCCTGTACGAGTTGGACCCAAACGCCGATCCGCTGGTGCTGCTGGCGGCGGCTTTGACCAGCCATCAACTGGGGCATGGCCACGTCTGCCTGGATGTGTTCGAAACCCTCAAGGCGCCGGATTTCGCCCTGTCATTGCCGCCCGAAGGCGACCTGCACACCGGCGCCATGCTGCTGCCCTCGCAGTTGCTGCACGGCCTGGATGGCGGCCATTGGTGCCATGCTCTGGCTTCAAGCCCGTTGGTCGCGCTGGCCGTCGATGGCAGCGAGGAAGCCCGCAGCCGCCCGTTGGTGTTGTCCGGCAAGCGCCTGTACCTGCGCCGTTACTGGACCTACGAGCGGCGTATCGACCACGCCCTGCGCCTGCGCCTGGCCAGCGTGGAAGACGCCGCGGCCGATCTGCCGCAACGGCTCAATCGCCTGTTCGACCAGCCTGCGCCCGATGGGGTGATTGACTGGCAAAAGCTCGCCTGCGCCCTGGCGACCCGCGGCGCCTTCAGCATCGTCACTGGCGGCCCCGGTACCGGCAAGACCACGACCGTGGTGCGCCTGCTCGCGCTGTTGCAGGCGCCCGCCGTGGAGTCCGGCAGCCCGTTGCGCATCCGCCTGGCCGCGCCCACCGGTAAAGCCGCTGCCCGCCTGACCGAATCCATCAGCCAGCAAGTGCTGTCACTGACAGTGCCCGACAACGTGCGGGAAAAAATCCCGACCCAAGTCACCACGGTCCACCGCTTGTTGGGCAGTCGTCCCGGCACTCGGCATTTTCGTCATCACTTGGGCAACCCGTTGCCCTTGGATGTGCTGGTGGTGGACGAAGCCTCAATGATCGACCTGGAAATGATGGCCAACCTGCTCGACGCTCTGCCGCCTCACGCACGCCTGGTATTGCTGGGCGACAAGGACCAACTGGCCTCGGTAGAAGCGGGGGCCGTACTTGGCGATTTGTGCCGCGATGCCGAAGCCGGCTGGTACAGCCCGCAGACTCGCCACTGGCTGCAAGCCGTCAGCGGTGAAGACCTCAGCACCAGCGGCCTGCAAGAAGACCTCGATGGCAGCCATCCCCTGGCCCAGCAAGTAGTGATGCTGCGCTATTCGCGCCGCTTCGGTGAGGGCAGCGGTATCGGCCAACTGGCGCGTTGGGTCAACCAGCAAAATGCCGAAGAGGCCCGCCAGCTGCTAGCCGCAGGCCGTCACGACGACCTGTTCTGTGTCAGCCTCAAGGGCGAACATGACCACGCCCTTGAGCGCCTGGTCCTGGACGGGCAGGGCGATGGCGCCCAGGGTTACCGCTACTACCTGAACCTGCTGCAATCGGCGCGTCCCTCTGCCGACACACCGCGTGACGATCCAGCCTGGACCGCTTGGGCGCAACAATTGCTGCACGCCTTCGACGCGTTTCAGCTGCTGTGCGCCGTGCGAAAAGGCCCCTGGGGCGTTGAAGGGCTCAACCTGCGCATCACTGCCGCATTGCGCAAAGTACGCCTGATCGAAGGTGACGAGCAGTGGTACGAAGGCCGCCCCGTGCTGATGACCCGCAACGACTACGGCCTGGGCCTGATGAACGGCGACATCGGCATCGCGCTGAAATTGCCCGAAAGCGATGGCGGCCCCCACGTGCTGCGGGTGGCTTTTCCACGTAACGATGGCCAGGGCGGCGTGCGCTTTGTATTGCCCAGCCGCTTGAATGATGTGGAAACCGTGTACGCCATGACCGTGCACAAATCCCAGGGCTCGGAGTTCACTCACACCGCGCTGATCCTGCCGGATGCCCTCAATCCGGTGCTGACCAAAGAGCTGATCTATACCGGTATCACCCGCGCCAAGCGCTGGTTCAGCCTGATCGAGCCGCGCGGCGGCGTGTTTGAGGAAGCGGTGCGGCGCAAGGTCAAGCGTCTGAGCGGGTTGATGTTGGAGTTGGACCTTCCGTCTGAAAAAAATGACTGATAGGTCAGGCGATATTTCTCATTCAGACGTCTGATTTTTCTGAAAAAATAGCGAACCCCTCGAATGCTGTGCTTCGTGGGGATGTCCGCCGCTGTGCTATCGTTGCGGCATCACCCTGAAAACCCTTGAGAGTATCGCTGCATGAACGTGGCTGTCTCGCCCAAAGCGCGCAGTTTGAGTTGGAGACGCCTGTTACTGGTGACGGTGCTGTGCCTGCTTGCGCCGCGCGTATTTGCGCAGACGCCCAGCCTGGCCGAGCACCGTGCCCAGGCGGTGACCCAAGTGGTGCTCGGTATCCTCAGTTACGCCCGTTGGCCGGTTGAGCCTGCGCAATTGCGGCTGTGCATTGTCGGGCCGACTCAGTACACCGATGACCTGGTCAAAGGCACCACCCAGGCCACCGGACGTCCGGTGCTGGTGCGGCGCTTGCTGGTCGATCATCCGGATATCGTCAATGCCTGTGATGCCGTCTACATTGGCAAAATCACCTCCGATGAACGCAACCGCCTGTTTACCTCATTGATCGGCCATCCCGTACTCAGCATCAGCGAAGGGGGCGACCAGTGCACGGTGGGCAGCCTGTTCTGCCTGCGCGTCAGCGATGAGCAGGTGTCGTTCGAGGTCAACCTGGATTCCGTCGCTCGTAGCGGCGTGCGCATCCATCCCAGTGTGTTGCAGTTGTCCCGTCGTCGAGCGCCTGGCTCATGAGTCGCGATAAAGTGCGGCCGACCCTGCGCTCGGTAATTGCCCGCGGGCATATGATCCTGGCGCTGGTAGCAGTGACCCTGGCCAGTGTGTCCCTGACCCTGCTGGGCGTACTTGCCCTGCGGGTTTACGCCGAGCACAACCTGCACCTGATCGCCCGCTCGATCAACTACACCGTGGAAGCAGCCGTGGTGTTCAACGACAGTGCGGCGGCCACCGAAGCCCTGAGCCTGATTGCCTCGACCGAAGAAGTGGCCCAGGCAGAAGTATTCGATATCAACGGCAAGCTGCTGGCGCGCTGGGTTCGCCCGGAAACCGGCATGTTGTCACGGGTCGAGCTGCAAATAGCGCACGCCCTGCTCGAACAGCCCATCAGCCAGCCGATCCTGCGCCAAGGGCAAACCGTCGGCAGCATCCATCTGGTCGGCCACGGTGGCAGCCTGTTGCGCTTCTTGCTCAGTGGCTTGATCGGGATTCTGATCTGCACCGCCCTCAGCGCCTGGGTGGCGTTGCATCTGTCACGGCGTCTGTTAAATGGTATCACCGTGCCATTACAACGCTTGGCTGCCGTCGCCCACGCCGCCCGCAGCGAGCGAGACTTCGACCGCCGCGTACCCTCGGCGCAGATCGCCGAACTCGACAGCCTAGGCAGCGACTTCAACGCCCTGCTCGGCGAGATGGAGGCCTGGCAGAGCCACTTGCAAAGCGAAAACGAAACCCTGGCCCACCAGGCCAGCCACGACAGCCTCACCGGCCTGCCCAACCGCGCGTTCTTCGAAGGCCGGCTGATCCGTGCCTTGCGCAGCGCGGCCAAGGTCAACGAGCGGGTGGCGGTGCTGTTCCTCGACAGCGACCGTTTCAAAGACATCAACGACCGCTTTGGCCATGCCGCCGGCGACGCCGTGCTGGTGGCCGTTGCCGAGCGCGTGCGGGCGCAACTGCGCGAGGACGACCTGGTGGCGCGCCTGGGCGGCGATGAATTTGCGGTATTGCTGGCGCCCCTGCACAAGGCCGAAGACGCCCAGCGCATCGCCGACAAAATCATTGCCAGCATGGACATGCCGATTCCACTGCCTGGAGACACCCAGGTGTTGACCTCCCTCAGTATCGGCATTGCGATTTATCCCGAGCATGGCGCCACACCCGGCACCTTGCTCAACGCCGCCGACGCGGCGATGTACCAGGCCAAACGACTGTCCTCGGGCGGCCAGCAAACGGCGGAGTCGGAGCACTCCGTCGCCAACGTTCAACACAGGAGTTGATTCCCTTGTTCGCTAACACACGCGTTTTATTTATTTCTTTGCTCGTGGTCTTCCTGGCCCTCAGCGGCTGCCAGACGCCACCCAAAGGCCTGACCCCGGCGCAAGTCGCCGTGCTCAAGCAACAAGGTTTCGAGCTGACCGATGAAGGCTGGGCCTTCGGCCTGTCCGGCAAAGTGCTGTTTGGCAGCGACGTCGAAACCCTCAACAAACCCAGCACCGACATCGTCGAACGCATCGGTAGCGCCCTGGTTGGCGCCGGCATCGAGCGCGTGCGTGTTGACGGCCATACCGACGCCTCGGGCAAAGAACCCTACAACGTGGCCCTGTCCCTGCGCCGCGCTAAAAGCGTGGGCAAGGTGCTGACCCGCGTGGGCATGAAAGAAGAAAACATCCAACTGCGCGGCCTGGGCAGCAGCGAGCCGGTGGCGCCGAACACGACCCCAGCAGGCCGCACCGAGAACCGCCGGGTCTCCATCGTTGTGATCGCAGACTAAGCGGGTTCACCTTTCCCCAAGTTGAAACCCATTCAAAATGTGGGAGCGGGCTTGCTCGCGAAAGCGGTGTAACAGTAACGGCAAGGCTGACTGACCCACCGCATTCGCGAGCAAGCCCGCTCCCACATTTGTTTTGCGGTGACCTTAGTCCGCAAACCGCATCTCCCGCGTCTTCCCCATCAACAACCCCTGGTTCTGCTCCGTCACCCCCCTGATGTAATCCCACAACAGAGTAATCCGCTTCAACTTCCTCAAATCCTCCCGGCAGTACATCCAGAACTGCCGCGTAATCGCAATCTGCTCCCCCAACACCGGTAATAAGCGCGGGTCCTGCGCGGCCAGGAAGCACGGCAATATCGCCATCGACCGGCCTTGCTGGGCCGCCACGTACTGCGCGATCACGCTGGTACTGCGCAAACTCGCGCTGGCGCCGGGCACCACATTGGCCAAGTACAGCAACTCCGAGCTGAAGGCCAAATCATCCACATAGCTGATAAACGGATGCTCGGCCAAATCCGCAGGTTTGCCGATCGGCGGGTGTTGGTCGAGGTAGTCCTGGGTGGCGTAGAGCTGCAGCTTGTAGTCGCACAGTTTGCAGCACACATACGGCCCGTGTTCCGGGCGTTCCAGGGCGATGACGATGTCGGCTTCGCGCTTGGACAGGCTGATGAAGTGGGGCAGGGGCAGGATGTCCACCGAGATCGCGGGATAAGTGTCGACGAAATGGCTCAGTTGCGGGGTGACGAAAAAGCTGCCGAAACCTTCGGTGCAACCCATTCGCACGTGGCCCGACAGCGCCACGCCGGAGCCGGACACCTGTTCGCAGGCCATGTGCAGCGTGCTTTCAATGGATTCGGCGTAACCCAGCAACCGCTGGCCTTCGCTGGTGAGCACGAAGCCGTTGGTCCGGGATTTTTCGAACAGCAGCGTGCCGAGGGACACTTCCAGAGAGCTGATGCGCCGCGACACGGTGGTGTAGTCCACCGCCAGGCGCTTGGCGGCGACGCTGGCCTTGCGGGTGCGGGCCACTTCGAGGAAAAACTTCAGGTCATCCCAGTTCAGGGCGCCGAGGGAGGTGATGTTTTTTTGCATATTGGACCGGCTTTTATGTGCGTTCTTATTAGAGATTTGCACATCTATACTCCAAAAACAGTCCGAACGCCTCATTCTTCAAGGCGATTCACGCGCCTTGTCTCTGTATAAATATAAGAGTTGGAGACCACATGAACGCATCTGCCGATATTTCCGTGCAACCGGTCAAGTTGCTGATCAACGGCGAGTGGGTCGAGTCCAAGACCACCGAGTGGCAAGACATCGTCAACCCCGCCACCCAGCAAGTGCTGGCCAAAGTCCCGTTTGCCACCGCCGATGAAGTCAACGCCGCCATCGACGCTGCCCATCAAGCGTTCCAGACCTGGAAACTCACGCCGATCGGCGCGCGCATGCGCATCATGCTCAAGCTGCAAGCCTTGATCCGCGAACATTCCAAGCGTATCGCCGTGGTCCTTAGCGCCGAGCAGG
This sequence comes from Pseudomonas sp. AP42, assembly GCF_001728935.1. NCBI lineage: Bacteria > Pseudomonadati > Pseudomonadota > Gammaproteobacteria > Pseudomonadales > Pseudomonadaceae > Pseudomonas > Pseudomonas sp. AP42. The sequence continues at coordinate 42,512 of NZ_LYSO01000032.1, read as the reverse complement.
GTAAGACCATTGCCGATGCCGAGGGCGATATTTTCCGTGGCCTGGAAGTGGTGGAGCACGCCTGTTCCATCGGCACCCTGCAAATGGGTGAGTTCGCCGAGAACGTGGCCGGCGGCGTGGATACCTACACCCTGCGCCAGCCTATCGGCGTGTGCGCCGGCATTACCCCGTTCAACTTCCCGGCGATGATTCCGCTGTGGATGTTCCCGATGGCGATTGCCTGCGGTAACACCTTCGTCCTCAAACCTTCCGAGCAAGACCCGCTGTCGACCCTGCTGCTGGTGGAGCTGGCGTTGGAAGCCGGTGTACCGGCCGGCGTGCTCAACGTGGTGCATGGCGGCAAGGACGTGGTGGATGCGCTGTGCACTCACAAAGACATCAAGGCGGTGTCCTTCGTCGGTTCGACGGCTGTGGGCACCCATGTCTACGACCTGGCTGGCAAACACGGCAAGCGTGTGCAGTCGATGATGGGCGCCAAGAACCACGCGGTGGTGCTGCCGGATGCTAACCGAGAACACACCCTCAACGCCCTGGTCGGTGCCGGTTTCGGCGCGGCTGGCCAGCGTTGCATGGCCACCTCGGTGGTGGTGCTGGTGGGCGCGGCCAAGCAGTGGCTGCCAGACCTCAAGGCCCTGGCACAAAAGCTCAAGGTCAACGCCGGCAGCGAAGCGGGCACGGATGTCGGCCCGGTGATCTCCAAGCGCGCCAAGGCACGTATCCTGGAACTGATCGAAAGCGGCGTGAAACAAGGCGCCAAGCTGGAGCTGGACGGCCGCGACATCAAGGTGCCGGGCTTTGAGCAAGGCAACTTTGTCGGCCCCACCCTGTTCTCAGGCGTGACCACCGACATGCGCATCTACACCGAAGAGATCTTCGGCCCGGTACTGGTGGTGCTGGAAGTCGATACCCTCGATGAAGCCATCGCCCTGGTCAACGCCAACCCGTTCGGTAACGGCACGGGCCTGTTCACCCAGAGCGGTGCGGCGGCGCGTAAATTCCAGAGCGAGATCGATGTGGGCCAGGTCGGCATCAACATCCCGATTCCGGTGCCAGTGCCGTTCTTCAGCTTCACTGGTTCGCGCGGTTCCAAGCTCGGCGACCTCGGCCCGTACGGCAAGCAAGTGGTGCAGTTCTACACCCAGACCAAAACCGTCACCAGCCGCTGGTTCGACGACAACACGGTCAACGATGGCGTCAACACCACCATCAACCTGCGCTGAACCTGGGAGACGACCATGAAGATTGCATTTATCGGCCTGGGCAACATGGGCGCGCCCATGGCCCGCAACCTGATCAAGGCTGGCCACGCGCTGAACCTGTTCGACCTGAACCAGGCCGTACTCAAGGAGCTCGCCGAACTGGGCGGCACTATCAGCAGCTCACCGCGTGACGCCGCCCAAGGCGCCGAATTGGTGATTACCATGCTGCCGGCCGCCGCCCATGTACGCAGCGTGTGGCTCAATGAAGACGGCGTGCTCGCCGGCATCGGCAAAGGCGTGCCGGCGGTGGACTGCAGCACCATCGACCCGCAAACCATCCGTGATGTAGCGGCTGCGGCAGCCAAACAAGGCGTGGCAGTGGCCGATGCGCCGGTGTCCGGTGGCACCGGCGGTGCCCAGGCCGGGACGCTGACCTTCATGGTCGGCGCCAACCCTGAATTGTTCGCCACCCTGCAACCGGTGCTGGCGCAGATGGGCCGCAACATCGTGCACTGCGGTGATGTCGGCACTGGGCAAATCGCCAAGATCTGCAACAACCTGCTGCTGGGTATCAGCATGGTCGGCGTCAGTGAGGCCATGGCCCTGGGCGATGCCTTGGGCATCGACACTCAAGTGTTGGCGGGCATTATCAACAGCTCCACCGGGCGTTGCTGGAGCTCCGACACCTACAATCCTTGGCCAGGCGTGATTGAGACCGCGCCATCATCGCGTGGCTATACCGGTGGTTTTGGTGCCGACCTGATGCTCAAGGACCTGGGCCTGGCGACGGAAGCCGCACGCCAGGCACACCAGCCGGTGATCCTCGGTGCGGTGGCCCAGCAGTTGTACCAATCCATGAGCCAGCGTGGGGAAGGGGGCAAGGACTTCTCGGCGATCATCAACAGCTATCGCAAGCCCAAATAAATACCTGTGGCGAGGGAGCAAGCTCCCTCGCCACAGGTTTTGCTGGGTCAGGCAAACACAAAATACTTACGCACCGTCTCGACCACTTCCCACGTTCCTTTCATCCCCGGTTCGACCACAAAGATATCCCCAGCCCGCAGGTGGATCGGCTCCATGCCTTCAGGCGTGATCACGCAGTAGCCTTCCTGGAAATGGCAGTATTCCCACTTCACGTATTCCACGTACCACTTGCCCGGTGTGCAGATCCAGGTGCCCATGATTTTGCTGCCGTCTTCGCTGGTGTAGGCGTTGAGGTTGACAGTGTGCGGGTCGCCTTCGAGCTTTTCCCATTTGCAGGCATCCAGGACCGGCAGTGGGTGGGTGTCGCGCAGTACGGTGATGGGCTTGGACATGATGACTCCGAGGCAAGGTAAGAAGATTCGAACCCTATAGCGTCGCAGCCAAGGCGGGTGGTCTGGACTCGACATCGGTATGCCCAGAAGCGCAGCAGAATGCGATCTCCGGGGCAGAGTGCAAATCCCTGTGGGAGCGGACTTGCTCGCGAAAGCGGTGTGACAGTCAAACAAATTATTGACTGACACACCGCCTTCGCGAGCAAGCCCGCTCCCACAGGTGGGCATCAAATGAATTTTTTAAGCGTGAATAAATCAATTCCTCGCAGTAACTGCGAAAGATTTCCCGTGTCGCGCCAGAATTCGCAAGAAAATTCAGAGCTGGCCCTCGTATCATTCACCTCAGTACCCCGTGAGAGCCTTGCAATGAACCCAATAAAAACGTGGTGGGATATCAGCCCGCCCTTGAGCACGGCCACCCCGACCTGGCCGGGTGATACGCCGTTTCAGGAAGAGCGCGTGTGGCAGTTCGGCCCGGAGTGCCCGGTGAATGTGGGGCGCGTGACGCTGTCGCCGCACACCGGCGCCCATGTGGATGCGCCGCTGCATTACAGCGCAGACGGTGCGCCGATTGGCGAGGTGTCGCTGGACGTGTACATGGGCCCTTGCCGCGTGTTGCATTGCCTGGGCAGCGGCGCGTTGGTCGAGCCCCATCAGTTGCAAGGGCGTGTGGATAACGTGCCCGAGCGCGTGCTGCTGCGCACTTATCCACAAGTGCCGCTCACCGAATGGGATTCGAATTTCACCGCCATCGCGCCCCAAACCATTGAGCTGCTGGCCAGCCTGGGGGTGCGCCTGATCGGTATCGATACGCCGTCTCTGGACCCGCAACAGTCCAAGACCATGGATTCCCACAACGCCGTGGCGCGCCATGGTATGGCGATCCTCGAAGGCATCGTGCTCGATGACGTACCGGAGGGCGACTATGAATTGATCGCGCTGCCGCTGCGCTTCGCCAACCTGGACGCGAGCCCTGTGCGCGCCATTCTCCGCCCGCTCAAGGAGCCCACGCGATGAGCCAATGTCCTTTCTCACCAGACTATAAGCCTGCCGATAACCAACCCCCGGAAGAATGGCATAACGCCGAATTGAATTTCTCCGAGTCCATGAGCTATGGCGACTATCTGGACCTGGGCAAAGTCCTCAGTGCCCAGCACCCGCTGTCGCCGGACCACAACGAAATGCTCTTCATCATCCAGCACCAGACCTCGGAGCTGTGGATGAAGCTGATGCTCCACGAACTCAAGGCCGCCCGCGAACATGTGCGCCTGGGTGAGCTGCCGCCGGCTTTCAAGATGCTGGCGCGGGTGTCGCGCATCTTTGATCAACTGGTGCACGCCTGGGCGGTACTGGCCACCATGACACCCTCGGAATACAAGGCAATTCGCCCGTTCCTGGGGCAGTCGTCGGGGTTCCAGTCGTTCCAGTACCGCGAGATCGAATTCATCCTCGGCAACAAAAGCCCGGCGCTGCTGCGGCCCCATGCCCATCGCCCGGAATTGCTGCAGCAATTGCAGGTGGCGATTGCCACGCCGTCGCTGTATGACGAAGCGGTGAACCTGATGGTCAAGGCGGGGCTGGCGATTGATCCCAAGCGCGCCGAGCGCGACCCGACGGCGGCCACTGTGCATGATGACTCTGTGGAAGCAGCCTGGCGCGAGGTGTATCGCGACCCGAGCCGTTACTGGGATTTGTATCAGTTGGCCGAGAAGTTTATCGACCTGGAAGATTCGTTCCGCCAATGGCGCTTCCGGCATGTCACCACGGTGGAGCGCATCATAGGCTTCCAGCCGGGTACCGGCGGCACCGAGGGCGTGGGCTATTTGCGCAAGATGCTCGACACGGTGTTGTTCCCCGAACTCTGGCGCGTACGCTCCACGCTTTAAACAAAAAGCCCCGGATTACCGGGGCTTTCATTTGGAACGCAATCCAAAATGTGGGAGCGGGCTTGCTCGCGAATGCGGAGTGTCAGCTACACATACGTTGACTGAGCTACCGCATTCGCGAGCAAGCCCGCTCCCACAGGGTTACTGCGCCACAGCTACTTTCCCGTTTCTGATCCTAAACCGGTAGGCGATATAGATAATCCCCACCCACACCGGCATCGCATACACCGACTCGCGAATCCCCGGAATCGCCAGCATCACGCCGATGATCATCACCATGAACGCCAGGCACAGGTAATTGCTGAACGGGAACCAGAAGGTCTTGAACGACGGCGTCACGCCTTGCTCGCCCATGGCCTTGCGGAACTTGATGTGGGTCAGGCTGATCAGCGCCCAGTTGATCATCAGCGACGCAACCACCAGCGCGAACAGCAACTCCAGCGCACTGTGCGGCGCCACGTAGTTGACCACCACGCACAGCATGGTCACCAGCGCCGAAATCGCCAGCGCCCGCAGCGGCACGCCTTGTTTGTTGAGCTTCATCAGCGCCTTGGGCGCATCACCTTGTTCGGCCAGGCCGAACAGCATGCGGCTGTTGCAATACACGCCGCTGTTGTACACCGACAACGCCGCGGTCAGCACCACGAAGTTGAGGATGTGGGCGGCGGTGTCGTTGCCGATCAGCGAGAAGATCTGCACAAACGGGCTGCCGCTGTAGGCATCGCCTGACGCGCCGAGGGTTTGCAGCAGTTGATCCCACGGGTACAGCGACAACAGTACGGTGAGTGCGCCGACGTAGAAGATCAGGATGCGGTACACCACCTGGTTGATCGCTTTGGGGATCACCTTGCGTGGCTCGCTGGCCTCGGCGGCAGTGATGCCGACCAGCTCCAGGCCACCGAACGAGAACATGATGAAGGCCATCGACATCAACAGCCCCATGCCGCCATTGGGGAAGAACCCACCGTGGCTCCACAGGTTGCTGACCGAGGCTTGCGGGCCGCCGGTGCCGCTGAACAGCAGGTAGCAGCCGAGCACGATCATGCCGACAATCGCCACCACCTTGATGATCGCAAACCAGAATTCGGCTTCCCCGAAGAACTTCACGTTCAGGGTGTTGATCAGATTCACCGCGACAAAGAACACCAGTGCGCTGACCCAGGTTGGAATTTCCGGCCACCAGAACTGGATGTACTTGCCCACCGCCGTCAACTCGGCCATGCCCACCAGCACGTAGAGCACCCAATAGTTCCAGCCCGCCAGGAAGCCTGCGTAACCACCCCAGTATTTGTGTGCGAAGTGGCTGAAGGACCCGGCCACCGGCTCTTCGACGATCATCTCGCCGAGCTGGCGCATGATCAGGAACGCGATAAACCCGGCCACCGCATACCCCAGGATCATCGACGGCCCCGCCGACTTGAGTACCCCGGCCGAGCCGAGGAACAAGCCTGTACCAATCGCCCCTCCCAAGGCGATCAGCTGAATGTGCCGGTTCTTCAGGCCTCGCTTGAGGCCCACCGGGTTAACCATGTCATCCGCCATTAACATTCCCTTCTACTTGTTTTTCTCAAGGGTGATTGCACGCCGCATCGGCCCCTCAGAACTGCTGAGGGTCAGATATTACTCTGGGTAAACTTTTCGTAATACAGCTGGACGCCATCAAGTGCCTGATCCGCCAGCCATTGTTGGATGGATTCGACCATTGGAGGAGGGCCGCACACGTACATATCCGCCGATCTGTCCCGCAATTCGGCCAGGTCGAAATGCTCGGTGAGGTAGCCGCGTTTGCCCGTCCACTCGGTTGAGGCGTCGCTCAGCACTTCGGTGTAGCGAAAGTTCGGGATTTTCGCCGCGTAGGCGTGGATACGCGCCGCTTCACATAAATCCTCAGCGCCGCGCACGCCGTAGTACAGGTGCACAGGTTGTGTGCAGCCCGTGACGGCCAGCTCATCGAGCATGCCCAACAACGCCGATAACCCGGTGCCGCCCGCCACCAGTACCAACGGTTGGGTGACATGCCGCAGATAGAACGCACCCAAGGGCGCCTCCATCAGCATTTCATCACCCACCTGGCAGCGTTCACGCAGGTAGTTGCTCATTACTCCATCGGGCAGCAGGCGTACCAGGAACTGCAATTGACTGCCCGGCCGGTTGGCGAAGGAGTAGGAGCGCCAGCTATCGGTGCCGGGCACTGACAGACGCGCGTATTGGCCCGGCAAAAAATCCAGAGGCTGGTCCAGTTGCACCTGCAAAATGGCGGTGCTGGTCGAGACCTGCTGCACCGCGCTCACCGTGCCGCGCACCTGCACGGGGCCTGGGGCGTTGCACAGGCTTGAATCGAAGTCGAAATAGAAGGTGGCGTCGGACTTCACTCGGGTCTGGCAACTGAGCATCTTGCGTTGTTGCAGGTCGAGGCTGGAGAGGGCTTCCTCGTCGACGTAGTCCTGGGTGTACTCGCCGGACTCGCAACGCCCTTGGCAGGTGCCGCACACGCCTTCGCGGCAATCGAGTGGGATCTTGATGCCGTTGCGCAGGGCCGCGTCCAACAGGATTTCATGGGCGCCCACCGGGAAGAACAGGGTCTTGCCATCGGCGAAGCTGAAGGCCACTTTGTGATTCATTCACATAACTCCGTGAATAGGTATGAACCCCTTGTAGGAGCGAGCTTGCTCGCGAAGAACGTCAACGATGACGCGGGACATCCTGAATGAACGCGGCGTACTTACGTTTTTCGCGAGCAAGCTCGCTCCTACAGGGCAGTGCACCACCGTTACAGGTGATAGAAATCCAGCACCGAGTTGATGGTGTCGTTGAGCAACAAGGCGTGCTTGCGCATGATCAACCAGCTGTCGCCCGCAGGCTTGAGGCGGTAAGTGGCATGCCCATAGAACTGCTCGGAGGTGGCCAGGCGATAAAACAACGTGTGCCAGTTCAAACGCACCTCCAACGTGCCGTCGGCCTGCTCGGCTATACGTACGTTATTGATCAGGTGCAAGGTGCGCGGCATCGGCGCGGCGGAGGCGGCTTTGCCGGTGCGCAGGCGGAACACGCGGTCTTCCAGGCCCGAACGGTTGGCGTAGTAGATCAACGACATCTCGCGCTTGGGGTCTTGGGTGTAGACGTGTTCGGAATCCCATTGCGGCAGGTGGAATTCACTCTGTGGGTCAAATAACTCCACGTAGGCGTCCCAGTCCTGGGCGTCGCACAGCTCGGATTTGCGGTAGAAGAATTGCTCGATCTGATACTGCAATTGCGCATTCATCACTTCACCTCCCGCAATGTCAAAGCTCGCTGGTCCAAACCCTTGAGCAGGAACTGCTGCCAGTTGCGATGCTGGTTGACGTACAGGCCTTCATGGGTGAATTCGGTACCGGTCATCGCCGGTTGGATGCCGATGGCCTCGCTGTTGGGCGTCGGCCCGGTCTCCCAGCGATGGCTACCCCGTGAGATGTCGCTCCAGCGTTCCAGGCGGCCCTGGAAGCCGCGCTGGGCCTCGCGAAACTCCACCAGGTCATCGGGCGTGCCCATGCCGGAAACGTTGAAGAAGTCTTCGAACTGACGAATCCGGTTTTCGCGATCGGCGTCGGACTCACCCTTAACCCCCAGGCACTGGCTGATGATCTCGGTCTTGTTCCAGGCCACCGGGCGGATGATGCGCAACTGCGAACTGATCTGGTCGAGGAAGAACAGGCTGGGGTAGATGTTCAGGTTGCGCAGGCGGTGCATCATCCACTCGGCCTTCTGCTGGCCGTGTTCTTCTACCAGGCGCGGCATGATGGTGGCGTAGCCGGAGCGCACGCTGGGGTTGGGCATGTCGCTAAACAACACGCTGTGGCCGTTGTTGAAGGCGAACCAGCCGTCGTCGGTATTTGCGTCGCCCGCGCCGAGCTTGCTGTAGTCCAGCGTGGTGCTGGAACCTGCGCCGTTTTCGGTGTTGACCTGCTGGCGATGCTGCACGGTGGCCACGTAGTTGTAGTGCACGGTGCTGACGTGATAACCGTCCAGGCCGTTTTCGTTTTGCAGCTTCCAGTTGCCGTCGTAGGTGTAGGCGGACTTGCCCGGCAGCACTTCCAGCTCACCGGTGGCCGATTGCGCCACCATCATGTCGAAGAACACTTTGGCATCGCCCAGGAAGTCCTCCAGGCTGTTGGTGCCGTTCACGTCCAGGCTGATAAACACAAAGCCCCTGTAGCTTTCGATGCGCGCTTTTTTCAGGCCGCGGGTGGCCTTGTCGAAACCTTCCGGGTATTCCCCCGGCGCCTTGACCTTTACCAGTCGGCCATCGCTCTTGTAGCACCAGGCGTGGAACGGGCAGGTGAAGGTGGACTGGTTACCCTTGCCCACGCGGGTGAGGGTGGTACCGCGATGCTGGCAGGCGTTGATCAACGCGTTGAGTCGGCCTTCGCCGTCACGGGTGATGATCATCGGCTGGCGCCCGGCGCGCATCGTCACGAAGTCGTGGTTATTGGCCAGTTCGCTTTCGTGGCAGGCATAGATCCAGTTCTTCTCGAAGATCAGCTCCATCTCCAGGTCAAACAACTCGGGCTCGGTGAACATGTCGCGGGCGATGCGGAACACTTCATCCGCCGGGCGAAAGTCCAGGCAGCTTTCGATAAAGGATTTCCATTGCTCGACGGTTCTTGCACCACTCATGGGAGGCACCTTTTGATCATGGCTAAACGGTGAGCCATTAAGCGGCTGCAATGCGGTGGCGGGCTATCCGCTTAATGGGGGAACGTAGGCCGCAAAGTTGGGCAGCAAATACCCATGACGGTGCGCGCCGGTGACGGCATGCGCTACTGTGATGGCGGGCGATGGTCGCAAAACGCTGGGGTTTATCCACATAGTCGACTGTTGCTATCCACCCAGTGAGAACTGCGCTGGCGTGGCCTGGAACTTGCTGTCGAGGTTCAACGACGCGCCGTCAGAGCGCGCAAACGCCTAACCGCCGTGGGTGCACCCTGATGACTAGTCAGACACGCGATATTCATATTCAACGCTTCGACCTGGAGGGCGCGTGCAGCTGGATGTCCGGCATCTGCGGGCCCCATCGCCTGGCGACGGCAACCCCCGAGCGCCTGCGCTTTCACCACAGCGCCAACGTGTTCAAATCCCGCGCCACCACCCTGGGCGTGATCGAGTACGGCACCGATGTGACCATCGACATCGAAGACGCCGAGCACTTCAGCAGCTACAGCTTGAGCCTGCCACTGGTGGGCGAGCAGGAGCTGAGCAAGAACGGTGAGCGCCTCAGCTCCAACCGCGACCAGGGCGTGATCATTTCACCCAATGAGCATCAGGTGCTGGCGATTTCCGGTGACTGCCGCAAGTTGCAAGTGGTGATCACCCGCGCAGCGATGAGCGAGTCGCTGGAAGGTTTGCTGCAACGGCCCATTGATGCGCCGCTGCGCTTTGAGTCGGTGATGGATGCCGTGGACGGCGCCCCGGCTTCGTGGTGGCGCATGGCGCGTTACTTCATCGCCGAACTGGAATGCAGCAGCGAACTGTACGAACAGGCGGCGTTTACTCGCGACCTGGAAAGCTCGCTGATCAAGGGCCTGATCCTGGCCCAACCAAATAACTACTCTGAAGAACTGCGTGACGTGCTGGGGGTGAAACTGCCGCACTACCTGATTCGCGCCCGGCAATTTATCCACGACAACGCCCGTGAAGCGCTGCACCTGGAAGACCTGGAAGCGGCGGCGGGCGTGTCGCGGTTCAAACTGTTCGATGCGTTTCGCAAGTACTTCGCGCTGTCGCCCATGGCGTATCTGAAGAAGCATCGGTTGGGGGCGGTGCGCCAGGAAATTCTGGAGCAGGGCTCGATTCGCACTATTTCTGAAATCGCCCTGGGTTGGGGGTTTACGCATTTGGGGCGGTTTTCGGCGGAGTACCGCAAGCTGTTCGATGAGTCGCCCAGCCAGACATTGCAGCGCAAGCGCCTGCGCAGCCTTTGAAAACAATGAAGACCCAAATGTGGGAGGGGGCTTGCCCCCGATAGCGGTGTATCAGTCAATGGATGTGCTGTCTGACACCCTGCAATCGGGGGCAAGCCCCCTCCCACAAGGAAATCACAGTGTTTGGGGAATCTCAGATCAACTCTTCAACCAGTTGCAGGCAATGAGTCAGCCCCGGCGACTGATCATTCACCCGCCGGCTGAGGATGATCGGCGAGCTCGCCGTCGCCTCCACCACCGGCGTATAGCCAATATCCGCCCGATGCAGCACCTGCACCGACGCCGGCACCAGCGTCACCCCCATGCCTGCGCCGACCAGGCCGATAGCGGTCTGCAATTCGTTGGTCCACTGCGCCACCTTCACGCTCAAGCCATGGGCGTCGAACAGTGCGATCACATGGTCGGCATAACTGGGGCGCGGGTTGCCGGGGTAGAGCACAAAGGGTTCGGCGGCCAACTGGGCGAGGGTGGCCGGGGCGCCCAGCAACGGGTGACCGCTGGGCAGCACGGCCACCAGGCGGTCTTCCACCAATACACGCTGGACGATGGCCGGGTCGTCAATGCGAATACGCCCGAAGCCCACGTCAATGCGGCCCGCCTTGAGCGCTTCGACCTGCTGCAACGTCGTCATCTCCGACAAGCCCAACTCCAGTTCCAGGGCCTCGTGAGTGCGCAGGCGCCGAATCAGTTCCGGCAGCACGCCGTACAAGGTCGAGGGCGCAAAGCCGATGCCCAGCCAGGTTTTCTCGCCTTGGCCGATGCGCCGAGTGTTATCGCAGACCTTGCCCAGTTGTTCGAGCAACACATTGGCATGCTCATAGAAAAACCGTCCGGCCTCGGTCAGGCGCAAGGGCCGACTGCGTTCCAGCAACACCACCCCGAGTTCATCCTCCAGTTGCTGGATCTGCCGGCTCAACGGCGGCTGGGCGATGTGCAAACGTTCGGCGGCACGGGTGAAGTTGAGGGTCTCGCCCAACACCTGGAAGTAGCGCAGGTGACGCAGTTCCATATCGACTCCTTTTATACCTTGAGGGTATTGCTTGAGACCAATTCTATATTGGAAGCCCGAAAAAATGCGGAACAGAATCGACGCAAATCTATAAAGAACCCAACGGGTATTGCCATGCCGATTTGCGCCATCGAGTCGATCGAAACTGTCATCGTCGACCTCCCCACCATACGCCCGCACAAGCTGGCGATGCACACGATGCAAAACCAGACCCTCGTTATCATCCGTCTGCGTTGCACCGACGGCATCGAAGGCATCGGTGAAGCCACCACCATCGGCGGCCTGAGCTACGGCAACGAGAGCCCCGACAGCATCAAGGTCAACATCGACCGCCACTTCGCACCGCTGCTGATCGGCCAGGACGCGAGTAACGTCAATGCCGCCATGTTGCGCCTGGAGCGCAGTATTCGCGGCAACACTTTTGCCAAGTCTGGTATCGAAAGCGCCTTGCTCGACGCCCTCGGCAAACGCCTCGGGCTGCCGGTCAGCGAGCTGCTTGGCGGGCGTGTGCGTGATGCGTTGCCAGTGGCCTGGACCCTGGCCAGTGGTAATACCGAACAAGACATCAACGAGGCCGAGAAGATGCTCGACCTGCGCCGTCACCGTCTCTTCAAATTGAAGATCGGCGCGGGCGAGGTCGACCGCGACCTGGCCCATGTGATCGCGATCAAAAAAGCCCTGGGCGAGCGCGCCAGCGTACGCGTCGACGTCAACCAGGCCTGGGATGAAGCCGTGGCCCTGCGGGCGTGCAAGGTGCTCGGTGACCACGGTATCGACCTCATCGAACAACCGATCTCACGCAATAACCGTGGCGGCATGGCCCGACTCAACCTGTCGAGCCCGGCGCCGATCATGGCCGATGAGTCCATCGAATGTGTCGAAGACGCCTTCAACCTGGCGCGTGAAGGCGCGGCCACGGTGTTCGCCCTCAAGATTGCCAAGAACGGCGGCCCTCGCGCTGTATTGCGCACGGCGGCGATTGCCGAAGCGGCCGGCATCGGCCTGTACGGCGGCACCATGCTTGAAGGTGGCATTGGCACCCTGGCCTCGGCCCATGCCTTTCTCACGCTGGACACACTGGCGTGGGGCACCGAACTGTTCGGCCCGCTGTTGCTCACCGAAGACATTCTTGCCGAGCCACCGGTGTACCGCGATTTCCAGCTGCATGTGTCCACTGCGCCGGGCCTGGGTCTGACGCTTGATGAAGAGCGCCTGGCGTTCTTTCGCCGTGACAAACACTAAGAGGCCCTTGCCATGTTGTTCCACGTAAAAATGACCGTGAACCTGCCCCTCGACATGCACCCCGAGCGCGCCGCCAGCCTCAAGGCCGAGGAGAAAGCCTTGGCGCAACGCCTGCAACAAGAGGGCAAATGGCGCCACCTGTGGCGCATCGCCGGGCACTACGCCAACTACAGCGTGTTCGATGTCGACAGCGTGCAGGACCTGCACGACCTGCTGATGCAACTGCCGTTGTTCCCCTACATGGCCATCGAAGTGAATGCGCTGTGCCGCCATCCGTCGTCGATCCATGCGGACGACCGCTGAGACGGCTTGCACCTATAACTACAAGATGAGGAATGCACCATGTCCATCCGCCTGTCCCAGACTGCCCACGCCCAACAGTTTCTCGAAGAAGCCAGCGGTAACCTCAATGACGCGGGCAACCCACGCACCAAGGCGCTGATCTACCGGCTCCTGCGCGACACCGTGAACATCATCGAAGACCTGGAAGTGACCCCGGAAGAGTTCTGGAAGGCGGTCAACTACCTCAATGAACTGGGCAAAAACCAAGAGGCCGGCCTGCTCGCGGCCGGCTTGGGCCTGGAGCATTACCTGGACCTGTTGATGGACGCCGCCGACGAGCAGGCCGGCAAGTCGGGTGGCACGCCGCGCACCATTGAAGGCCCGTTGTACGTGGCCGGTGCGCCGCTGTCCAAGTACGAGGCACGGCTGGATGATGGCAAGGACGACGCGGTGCCGTTGTTCATGCGCGGGCAAGTACGCGATACCGAGGGCAAGCCGTTGGCAGGGGCAATTGTGGATGTGTGGCAGGCCAACACGGGCGGGACCTATTCGTGGTTCGACCCGAATCAGTCTGAGTTCAACCTGCGCCGGCGCATCGAGACCGACGCCCAGGGCAACTACCGTTTTCGCAGCATCGTGCCTTCGGGCTACGGCTGCCCACCGACCGGGCCGACGCAACAGTTGCTCGACCAGTTGGGGCGCCACGGGCAGCGGCCGGCGCATATCCACTTCTTCATCTCGGCGCCGGGGCACCGGCACCTGACCACGCAGATCAACCTGTCGGATGACCCGTACCTGCATGATGACTTTGCCTATGCCACCCGGGATGAGCTGATTGCCGAGATTCGCTTCAGCGACGACCCGCAACTGGCGCGGGAGTTTGGCGTGCAGGGGCGGTTTGCGCAGATTGATTTTGACTTTGAGTTGCAGGTGGCGGATGCGCCAATAGAGCAGCAGCGCATGCAACGAGTGCGTGCTCTGGAAGACTGATCAACTCGGTCAACTGTGGGAGCTGGCAAGCCAGCTCCCACATTGGTTTTAGGGTGTTTGTGTTATTTGCGCACGACCAGGTCCAACACCTCATCCCGGTCCTTGATCTTCTGCAGCACGATCTCCGAACGGATATCCATCACCCCCGCCGTGCGGTTCAGGTGGTTCACGATGAAGTCCGAGAAGTGCTTGAGGTTGCGCGCCTGCACCCGCAGCACATAGTTGCTGGCGCCAGTGATCACATAGGCGCTCGCCACCTCCGGCCAGCCTTGCACCTTCTTGATGAACGTCTCATGCCAGTCCTCCACATCCTGGCGCAACGACAGGTGCACGATGGCTTCCAACTCGATCCCCAACTGCTCGGCATTCAATACCGCGCGGTAACCGCTGATGATTCCTTCGCTCTCCAACAGGCGCAAACGGCGCAGGCACGCCGACGGCGACAGCGCGACTTTTTCCGCCAGTTCCTGGTTGCTGATGCGGCCATCCTGTTGCAGGAAATGCAGGAGGCGCAGGTCGGTGGCGTCAAGAATCATGCTTGGAAGATATCCGCGTATTTGGAGGTTAAATTCGAATTTCCTACAGCTTAAATAGCCGTTTACCCACCACTTTGCACGAAAATTCTCTAAAAGTTCGTTCATTATTTGGTCCATCCTCACTTATAAAACCAGGACGACCCATGACCACTCGAAGCCATTGCCAAGCCCTCGACGCCCAGGACCCGTTGGCCTCCCTGCGCGCCCAATTCGCCTTGCCCGAGGGGGTGATCTACCTCGACGGCAACTCCCTCGGCGCGCGTCCCGTGGCGGCGCTGGAGCGGGCACAACAGGTGATCGCCGAGGAGTGGGGCAATGGCTTGATTCGTAGCTGGAACAGCGCCGGCTGGGCGGATTTGTCCCAGCGCCTGGGCAATCGCCTGGCGCCGTTGATCGGTGCGCGTGACGGCGAGGTGGTGATCACCGATACCACCTCGATCAACCTGTTCAAAGTGCTCAGCGCCGCCTTGAGTGTGCAGCGCCAGCGTACGCCGGCGCGTAAGGTCATCGTCAGCGAAGCGAGCAACTTTCCCACCGATTTGTATATCGCCGAAGGCTTGGCCGAACTGCTGCAACAAGGCTATTCCCTGCGCCTGGTGAACAGCCCGGCCGAACTGCCCCAGGCCATCGATGCAGACGTGGCGGTGGTGATGCTCACCCACGTCAACTACAAGACCGGCTACATGTACGACATGGCGGCGCTGACTGCACTGAGCCACGAGTGCGGCGCGCTGAGCATCTGGGACCTGGCGCATTCGGCGGGCGCGGTGCCTGTCGACCTGCACCAGGCCAATGCGGATTATGCGATTGGCTGCACCTACAAATACCTCAACGGCGGCCCGGGCTCCCAGGCGTTTGTGTGGGTCAACCCGGCGTTGGTCGATGTGGTGCGCCAGCCGTTGTCCGGATGGTTCGGGCATACCCGGCAGTTCGCCATGGAGTCTACCTACGCCCCCAGCGCCGGCATCGCTCGCTACCTGTGCGGTACGCAGCCGATTACCTCGCTGGCCATGGTGGAATGTGGCCTGGAGATTTTTGCCCAGACCGACATGGCCAGCCTGCGCAGCAAATCCCTGGCACTGACCGACCTGTTTATCGCATTGGTCGAAAGCCGCTGCGCCGCCCACGGCCTGGAACTGATCACCCCGCGTGAGCACGCCCGGCGCGGCAGCCACGTCAGCTTTGAACACCCCGAAGGTTACGCGGTGATCCAGGCCTTGATCGCCCGAGGCGTGATCGGCGATTACCGTGAACCGCGGATCATGCGTTTTGGCTTCACGCCTTTGTACACAAGCTTCACCGAGGTATGGGACGCCGTGGAAATCCTCGGTGAAATTCTCGACAACGCCACCTGGGACCAGCCGCAATTCAAAGTCCGCAACAGCGTTACTTAAGGGCAACACAGAACAAATGTGGGAGCTGGCTTGCCTGCGATAGCGTCGGTGCATTCACTACCGTTATCGCAGGCAAGCCAGCTCCCACAGGTTCAGCGTCAGCCACCATCACAATAATAAAGGGGCACACCAGTGACCACGCCAGACAACGGCTTTGCAGAGATTACCCACCGTGAACTGGGCCTGAGGCGCCAGCTCACTTCCGGCCAGATGAGCATGATCGCCATCGGTGGCGCCATCGGCACCGGGCTGTTCATGGGCAGCGCCTACGCCATCGGTTATGCCGGGCCGAGCGTGCTGGTGAGCTACGCCATCGGCGCGTTGATTACCTTGCTGCTGATGGGCTGCCTGGCGGAGATGACGGTGGCCCATTCCACCTCCGGCTCCTTCGGCGCCTATGCCGAGTTCTACATCAGCCCGTTGGCCGGGTTCCTGGTGCGGTATGCCTACTGGGCGGCGATTGTGCTGGCGGTGGGCGCCGAGGTCACGGCGGTGGCGATGTACATGAAGTACTGGTTCGCCAACGTGCCGGAGTGGGTGTGGATCGTGTCGTTCTCCAGTGTGCTGATTGTGCTCAATGCGATCAGCGTGAAGACCTTCGGCAACTTCGAATACTGGTTCTCGACGATCAAGATCAGCGCCATTGTCGGTTTCATCATCCTGGCGGTGTATGTGGTGTTCGGCTCCGGCAACCCTGACTACGGGGTACAGAACTACACGGCCCACGACGGGTTTTTTCCCCATGGCTTGAGTGGCATGTGGATCGCGGTGATCGTGTCGATCTTCAGCTACCTCAGCGTCGAGATGATCGCCGTGGCCGCCGGTGAAGCTGCCGACCCGGAGCAGGCGGTGAAGAAAGCCTTTCGCGCTACCATCGTGCGGTTGGTGGTGTTCTACCTGCTGACCCTGGCGCTGATGCTCGCCATCGTGCCCTGGAACCAGGCCGGCCAGGCCCAGAGCCCGTTTGTTACGGTGATGCAGACCATCGGCATTCCCGGCGCCACCGGGGTGATGAATTTCGTGATCCTGATCGCGGCGCTGTCGGCCATGAACAGCCAGCTCTACATCACCACGCGCATGATGTTCAGCCTGTCGCGCGCCGGTTTTGCGCCCAAGTCCATGGGCGCGTTGAGCAAGAACGGCATCCCGCTGAATGCGCTGCTGCTGTCCAGTTCAGGCATTGCCCTGGCGACCTTGCTCAACGTGGTGTACCCGGAAAGCTCGTTCACCCTGATGATGGCGATCTCGATGTTTGGCGCGATCTTCACGTGGTTCATGATCTTCCTCACGCACCTGTTTTTCCGCCGCTATCGCAAGCGTCATGGCGGGGCGAAGTTGTCGTTCCAGTTGCGGTTTTTTCCCTACAGCACGCTGCTGGGGCTGGTGCTGATGGGGGCGGTGATGATCACCACCTATTTCACCGAAGCGTTCAAGATGACGCTGGTGTTTGGCGTGCCGTTCCTGCTGATTCTGTCGGCGGTCTACTACACCTTCTTCCACAAACGTACATCATCTGTAGGAGCGAGCTTGCTCGCGAAAAACCCGAGAGCCCCACGTTAAACCAGATAGCTCGCGTTATCGTTGACGATCTTCGCGAGCAAGCTCGCTCCTACAGGGTGCCTTGAGCGCAGCGAGTAAGGTGCTGGCGTAACCGGGCAATTGCTCGAACGAGCGGGCGCATAACAGCAGTTTGCGGCAGGCCCATTCCTCTTGCAGGGGGGGGCCTTGAAGCGGCGCGCAGGTGGCCAACGGTCCAAGGCGGCCTGAGGCACGATGCCCAGGCCGGCACCGCCGGCGACCATGCGAATCACCCCGTCAAAGCTATCGGCGCGGATACGTGTATGCAGGCGAAAGCCTGCGTGCAACGCCTGTTCCTCCAGGTACACCGCCAGCGCGCTGTTGGCTGCCAGGCTGACGTAGTCGTATTGCAAGCTGTCGATAAAACTCGCGCTGGTCAACGGGTGGTCCAGGGGCATGATCAGCACCAGCGGGTCGTCGCGAAACGCCAGGGTCTGCAAGCCGTGGGTGTCTACCGCATCGGAAATAATCCCCAGGTCGGCGGTGCCCTGGCGCAAGGCGTGGGTAATGCGCAGGCTGGGCAACTCTTGCAGGTCGATATCGAGGTTGGGGTGTTTGCGCAGAAACTGTGCGAGCAGTTCCGGCAGGTATTCGCTGAGGGCGGTGGTGTTGCATAGCAAGCGTACCTGGCCTTTGACGCCATTGGCGTATTCGGCCAAGTCTTGCTGCAGATGGTCGGCCTGTTGCAACAGCAGGCGAGCGTGTCGGGCCAGGGCTTTGCCCGCGGGTGTCGGGGTGACGCCACGGCGGCCGCGCTCGAGAAACGCGATGCCCAGTGAAGACTCCATGGCTCGGATGCGTGCACTGGCGGCAGCCAGGGACAGGTGGCTGCGGGCCGCGCCGGCGGTGATATTGCCGGTGTCCAGGATGTGCAGGTAGAGGCGCAGGTCGATGAGGTCAAAGTGCATGAAGTTTCCCAGTGACTGGAAGGGCCTCATCGCAGGCAAGCCAGCTCCCACACTTGAATGTATTCACAATTCCAAATGTGGGAGCTGGCTTGCCTGCGATAGCGTCATCAGCCTCACACAAAACAAGAGGCTGGCTCAGTATATGGCGAATTTTCAGCCACTCTCCAGCCCTGCACAATTGGTGCATGAATACCTTCCTCGCGTTCTACCAAAACCTCGGCCCCGCCCTGACAGCGTTGGTCATCACCACTTTCCTACTGGCCGGTACGGTCAAGGGCGTCATCGGCCTGGGCCTGCCCACCGTGGCCATGGGCATGCTTGGCCTGGCTATGTTGCCCGCGCAGGCTGCGGCATTGCTGATCATTCCTTCGACGGTGACCAACCTCTGGCAACTCACCTGTGGCGGCCACTTGGGTGTCTTGCTCAAACGCCTGTGGCCGATGCTGTTGCTGATTTTCCTCGGCACCGGGCTGGGCACCTTGTGGCTGGGCATGGGCAGTGGGCCTTGGGTGGTGCGTGCCTTGGGCGCGGCGTTACTGGTGTATGCCTTGAGCGGGTTATTCCTGCCGACCTTCAGGGTCGGACCCCGCACCGAGCGTTGGCTGGGGCCCTTGTGCGGGCTGCTCACCGGCATCATCACCTCGGCCACCGGTGTCTTCGTGATCCCTGCGGTGCCGTATCTGCAGGCGCTGGGCTTGAGCCGTGATCAGTTGGTGCAGGCGCTGGGGCTGTCATTCACCGTGTCGACACTGGCGCTGGCCGCCGGGCTGGCTTGGCGTGGTGCGTTGGGCGGTGCTGAAGTCGGTGCGTCGGTGTTGGCGCTGTTGCCGGCCTTGCTGGGGATGTGGCTGGGCCAGGTGGTGCGTCGGCGCATCAGTGCCTTGTGGTTTAAACGTGGATTTTTCACCGGCATGGCGTTGTTGGGAGGCCATTTGTTGCTGGCTGGTTAATAATGACCGGGCATTTGTCAGCTGTTTAATGAAGGACTGCCCGTGAAAGCCCGATCTGATGAGCTACAGATTTTTGTCAGCGTGATCGAGTGCGGCTCGATTTCCGCCGCCGCCGAAAAAGTCGGGCAAACGCCATCGGCGGTCAGCCGCACCTTGTCGCGCCTGGAAGCCAAGCTCGACACCACCTTGATCAACCGCACCACGCGGCGCATGGACCTGACCGAAGAGGGCAAGTACTTCTTCGAACAGGCCAAAGTGATCCTGGCGCAGATGGACGAGCTGGAAGAGCGCCTGTCCTCGCGCCAGAAAAAACCGGCCGGGCGCCTGCGTATCAACGCCGCCGTGCCGTTCATGCTGCATGGGATCGTGCCGTACATCGCCGAGTTTCGCAGTCTCTATCCGGATATCCAGCTGGAGCTCAACAGCGATGACTTGATCATCGACCTGCTGGAGCAAAGCACGGACATCGCCATTCGCATTGGCGCCCTGGCCGACTCGACCCTGCATGCGCGCTTCCTGGGCAGCACGCCGCTGCATGTCCTGGCCAGCCCCGGCTACCTCAAGCAGCACGGCACGCCGACGACCGTTGCCGAGTTGGCTGATCACACCTTGCTAGGCTTCACCCACACCGAAACCCTCAACCACTGGCCGCTGCGCCATGGCGACGGTGACCGCTGGCTGATCCAGCCCGGCGTCAGCGCGTCCAGTGGTGAAACCTTGCGGCAGTTGGCGCTGGAAGGGCAGGGCATTGCTTGCCTGTCGAACTTCATGACGGTGCACGACCTTGAAGCCGGGCGCCTGGTGCCGTTGCTGGAGTCGTTCAACAGTGGCTATCGCCAGCCGATCCACGCGGTGTTCTACCGCAACTCGCAATTGGCGTTGCGCATCCAGTGCTTCCTGGACTTTATTCAGGCCAAGCTGGCGCGGTATGCGCGCTGATTCGTGATCTGAGCGCAAGAGTGAATTGGGCCGCACAGGCTTATTCAGGCAGCGGTGTGGGTTGGATACTGGGCGCATTACTTACCCAGTCAGGAGCAACCTCCATGAATGTATTCGTTACCGGCGCCGCAGGGTTTATCGGCGGTTCCATCGCTACCGGCCTGGTCAACGCCGGCCATCACGTCACTGGCCTGGTGCGCAGCGCTGAACAAGCCGCCGAAATGACCGCCCTGGGCATCACGCCCGTGATTGGCACCCTCGACGACGCAACGGTATTGACCGAGCAGGCGCAGAAGGCTGATGCGGTGATCAACGCCGCCAGCAGCGACCATCGCGGCGCCGTGCAAACCTTGCTGGCCGCTTTGAAAGGTTCGAACAAGCCGTTCCTGCATACCAGCGGTTCGAGCATCGTAGGGGATGCGTCGGGCGGCAAAGCCAGCGATGTCATCTACTTCGAAGACAACCTGCCTGAGCCGACCGTCGACAAGGCCGCCCGGGTGGCCATCGACAACCTGATCCTGGCGGCTGCCAACGACGGCGTGAATTCGGCGGTGATCTGCAACACCCTGATCTACGGCCACAGCCTGGGCGTGAAGCGTGACAGCGTGCAATTGCCGCGCTTGCTCAAGCAGGCACGCAAAAGCGGGGTGGTGCGCCATGTGGGCCCCGGCCAGAACATTTGGTCCAACGTGCATATTGAAGACGTGGTGGCCTTGTATCTGCTGGCGTTGACCAAGAACGTACCGGGCACTTTCTACTTTGTGGAAAGCAGCGAAGCGGCGTTCATCGACATGACCACGGCGATTGCCCAAGCCCTAAACCTGGGCAAACCACAGGATTGGCCATTGGCCGAAGCTGAGGCCGAGTGGGGCTATGAAATGGCCAACTACGGGTTGGGCTCCAATAGCCGAGTGCGTGGCAAGCACGCCCGTGAATTGTTGGGGTGGGCGCCTCAGCGCACGTCGGTGGTGGAGTGGATTCGCGACGAGATGGTGTGATGTTCGCTTAGCACCGCGGTGCTGCCATCGCAGGCAAGCCAGCTCCCACATTGTTCAGGTGTGAACCCTGTCAAATGTGGGAGCTGGCTTGCCTGCGATAGGGGCGACTCGGTGCATCGGACCTGACACTTCACTAGCCCCACCCGCCGCAATTCCGTACCATTCCCCGCCTTATCCCCCGCAACTCCCTGGTACTCGATGAACCTCACCCGTCTGCGCGCCGACGCCCTGGCCGGCCTCACCACGTCTTTCGCCTTGCTGCCCGAATGCATCGCCTTTGCGCTGGTGGCCCATCTCAACCCGCTGATGGGCCTCTACGGCGCGTTCATCATTTGCACCCTCACCGCATTGTTCGGCGGCCGTCCCGGCATGGTGTCCGGTGCGGCAGGTTCCATGGCAGTGGTGATCGTCGCGTTGGTGGTGCAACACGGCGTGGAGTATTTGCTGGCGACGGTGTTGCTCGGCGGCTTGATCATGGTCGCCTTCGGCCTGCTGCGCCTGGGCAAGCTGGTGCGCATGGTGCCGCATTCGGTGATGCTCGGCTTCGTCAACGGCCTGGCGATCATCATTGCGCTGGCGCAACTGGAACATTTCAAGAGCGGTGAAACCTGGCTCAGCGGCACGCCGTTGTACGTAATGGCTGGGCTGGTGGCGGCAACCATGGCCATTGTGTACCTGTTGCCGCGCCTGACCCGTGCCGTACCGCCCGCGCTGGTGGCGATTCTGAGTGTTGGCGTGGCGGTGTACCTGCTCGGTTTGCCGACCCGTACATTGGGGGATATGGCGCACATCGCCGGTGGCTTGCCGACCTTCGCGCTGCCGCAGATCCCCTGGACCCTGGAAACCCTCGGCATCATCGCGCCGTACGCGTTTTTGATGGCGATGGTCGGCCTGTTGGAAACCCTGCTGACCCTCAACCTCACCGACGAAATCACCGAGACCCGTGGTTATCCCGACCGCGAAAGCGTGGCCCTGGGCGCGGCGAATATGGTCTCGGGCCTGTTCGGCGGCATGGGCGGTTGCGCGATGATCGGGCAAACCGTGATCAACCTCAGCTCCGGCGGGCGTGGGCGTTTCTCCGGGGTGTTTGCCGGGGTGATGATTCTGTTGTTCATTCTGTTTCTGTCGCCACTGATCGAGCGGATCCCGCTGGCGGCGTTGGTGGGTGTGATGTTCGTGGTGTCGCAACAGACCTTCGCCTGGGCGTCGCTGCGAGTGATCAACAAGGTGCCGCTCAATGATGTGCTGGTGATCATGGCGGTGACGATCATCACCGTGTTCACCGACCTTGCCACCGCCGTGCTGTGCGGTATCGTCATCGCCGCGCTGAACTTCGCCTGGCAGCAGGCGAGGGAACTGTACGCCGATGAACACCTGGAGGCCGATGGCAGCAAGCTCTATCGGCTGCACGGCACGTTGTTCTTTGCCTCGACCACGCCGTTTTTGAACCAGTTCGACCCGGCCAACGACCCGGCCCAGGTCACGCTGGATTGCCGTCACCTGAGCTTTGTCGACTATTCGGCGATTGCCGCGTTGATGACCCTGCGCGAGCGCTACACCAAGGCCGGCAAGCACCTGCGGGTGCTGCATTTATCCGAGCGCTGCAAAAAACTGCTCAAGCGCGCCAAGGTCCACCACGACTGAACCTTTACCTCTGTAGGAGCGAGGGGGACGCCTAGTTCTTGCTCGCGAAAATCGTCAACGATAACGCGGGCATTCTGATGCACTGCGGCGTGCTCGGGTTTTTCGCGAGCAAGCTCGCTCCTACAGGGGGCGAGGTCGTTATTCCGAGGGGGCGAGGTCGTTATTACGGGCCGACCAGGTCTTCCAGCTCTTGGGCGCGGGTCTGGGTCATGTCCAGCACGCAGCCTGTGCCATTGACCTGATCAATCGTGCCGCCAGTGGCACTGCCGGCGAAGGCGCAATTGGCGTCGCGGTATTTGATCCACAGGCGCTGCACGTCTTGCAGTTGTTGTTTGCGCGCGCCTTCCTGGGCGGCGAGAGCGGTCTTGTAGGCGTGGTTCAGGCGGTCGTCCTGCACCTTGGTTTGCTTGGCATTGCAATTGACCATGTCTGCGGTGGTATTGGCGCTGTCCATGCATGTTTTCAAGGCAGGGTTGTCGGCGGCATAAGCGCTGCCGCACAAGAGCAGGACGCTGGCGGCAATTGTGGTGCGAATCATGAGCGGTTTCCTGGGCAGTGGATGCGCAGTCTATGACTCAAGGGCGGCGTTTGAGTTTCCGCCTTCTCTGATCTTCATGTAAGAACACCCCCCGAATTTTCATCCGCCACCGTCGGGCATGTCCCCCAGCGACAGCGCTTATCCGTGGGCGAAAATTACTTTCATAAAAATTGAAAATGCTCCTCGGGAATGATTTATGAGTTTCACAACCAATTCGACGTGACCCTTTCCGAGGAGTACCGCATGGCCGCATTACCGGGCTTCGGGCTGTTGGCATACGCTGCCATCGCCATCATTGCATTGATCGTGCTGATTGCACGCTACCGACTCAACCCCTTTATCGTGATTACCCTGGTGTCCATCGGCCTGGCGCTGATGGCCGGGATGCCGGCGGACACCATCATGGGTTCGTACGAAGCGGGTGTCGGCAAGACCCTGGGGCATATCGCCCTGGTGGTGGCGCTGGGCACCATGCTCGGCAAGATGATGGCCGAATCCGGTGGCGCCGAGCAGGTCGCGCGCACGCTGATCAACCGCTTCGGTGAACGCAATGCTCACTGGGCGATGGTGTGTATTGCGTTTTTGGTGGGGCTGCCGCTGTTTTTCGAAGTCGGCTTTGTGTTGCTGGTACCGATTGCCTTTACCGTGGCGAGGCGCGTGGGCGTGTCGATCCTGATGGTCGGGCTGCCGATGGTTGCCGGCCTGTCGGTGGTGCATGCGTTGGTGCCGCCGCACCCGGCGGCAATGATGGCGGTGCTGGCTTATAACGCCTCGGTCGGGCAGACGGTGCTGTATGCGATCCTGATTGGCATCCCCACGGCGATCATTGCCGGGCCCGTCTACGCCAAGTTCATCGTGCCGCACATTCATTTGCCAGCGGAAAACCCGCTGGAGCGCCAGTTTATTGAGCGTGAACCGCGTACGCGCCTGCCCAGTTTTGCACTGACCATGGGCACTATCCTGTTGCCGGTGGTGTTGATGATGATCGGCGGCTGGGCCAACGTGATTTCCACGCCGGGCAGCGGTTTCAACCAGTTCCTGTTGTTTATCGGCAACTCGGTGATCGCCCTGTTGGTGGCGACCCTGGTGAGCTTCTGGACCTTGGGCCTGGCCCAGGGCTTTAACCGCGAGTCGATTCTCAAGTTCACCAACGAATGCCTGGCGCCGACCGCCAGCATCACCTTGCTGGTGGGCGCGGGCGGCGGGTTGAACCGCATCCTGGTGGATGCCGGGGTCACCCATGAAATCCTCGGCCTGGCCCATGCGTTCCAGTTGTCGCCGCTGGTGATGGGCTGGCTGTTCGCCGCGTTGATGCGCGTCGCCACCGGCTCGGCCACGGTGGCCATGACCACCGCGTCCGGGGTGGTCGCGCCGGTCGCCTTGGGCCTGGGTTATCCACACCCTGAATTGTTGGTGCTGGCGACCGGTGCGGGCTCGGTGATCTTTTCCCACGTGAACGACGGTGGCTTCTGGCTGATCAAGGAATACTTCAATATGACGGTTATCCAGACCTTCAAGACCTGGACCGTACTGGAGACCCTGATTTCGCTGGTCGCCTTCGGCCTGACCTACGGCCTGTCCCTTGTTTTATGAGCCTGTAACCCGGAGCCCCCATGGACATCCTCTATCAGATCCGCGCCCGCCAGGACGCTTTCAGTGCCGGCGAAGGGCGTATCGCCAAGCTGATGCTCGAGGATGTGGGCTTCGCCGCCTCCGCCAGCCTGGAGGAACTGTCGCAACGGGCCGAGGTGAGTACCGCCACCTTGTCACGCTTTGCCCGCAGCGTGGGCTGCCGTGACTTGCGCGATTTGCGCCTGCAATTGGCCCAGGCCAGTGGTGTGGGCAGCCGCTTCCTCGACCCGGCGGGCAAGCCAGAACAGTCAGCGTTTCATCGCCAGATCCTGGGGGATATCGAGGCGACGTTGCGTCTACATCTGTCGGGTTTCAACCAGCGCAGTTTCGGCGATGCGGTCAAGCTGTTGGGCAAGGCGCGGATGATCCATGCGTTCGGCATGGGCGGGCCGTCGAGCCTGTGCAGCGATGAGTTGCAGGTGCGCCTGGTGCGTCTGGGCTATCCGATTGCCGCCAGTCATGACCCGGTGATGATGCGTGTCACGGCGGCGACCCTGGGGCCCGAACATGCCGTCATTGTCTGCTCGCTCACGGGCCTGACCCCCGAGTTATTGGAAGTGGTGACGCTGGCGCGCAACTACGACGCGCGCATCATTGCCATCACCCTTGCCGATTCGCCCCTGGCGCAATTGGCGGATGTCGTGCTGCCGCTGCAATCGGCGGAAACCAGTTTTATCTACAAGCCCACTGCGGCGCGCTACGGCATGCTGCTGGCTATCGACCTGCTCGCCACTGAACTGGCGCTGGCCCTGCCGGACGACAACCAGGAACGCCTGCGCCGGATCAAACTCGCCCTGGACGATTACCGCGGCGGCCCTGGCAGCCTGCCGCTTGGAGACTGATATGAAGTACGACACGCTGATTCGCCAGGCGCTGATCATCGATGGCAGTAACACCCCCGGGTATATCGCCGATGTGGGTGTGCACGCAGGGCGCATCCGCACGATTGGTGACTTGTCCACAGCCCTGGCCGAGCAGGTCATCGACGCCCATGGCCGAGTGTTGGCGCCGGGCTTTATCGACGTGCACACCCACGATGACACGGTGGTGATCCGCCAGCCTCAGATGCTGCCCAAGCTCAGCCAGGGCGTGACCACGGTGATTGTCGGCAACTGTGGCATCAGCGCCTCGCCGGTCAGTTTGCGCAGCGACCCGCCAGACCCGATGAACTTGCTGGGCACCCGCGAGGCGTTCTCTTATCCACGGTTTGCCGACTACTGCGCCGCGGTGCAACGGGCCGGCCCGGCGGTGAACGTCGCCGCGTTGATCGGCCACACGGCGCTGCGCAGCAACCATATGGACGACCTGCACCGCACTGCCACACCCTATGAAATCGCGGCCATGCGCGTGCAGTTGCAGGAAAGCCTGGAGGCCGGTGCCCTGGGCTTATCCACAGGCCTGGCCTACGCCAGTGCGTTCAGCGCCGAGACCGATGAGGTGCTGCAACTGACCCAAGAGCTGACGGCCTACGGCGCGGTGTACACCACCCATCTGCGCAGCGAGTTCGAACCGGTGCTGGAGGCGATGGATGAGGCGTTCTTGATCGGCCGCGAGGCGAGGGTGCCGGTGATCATTTCCCACCTTAAATGCGCCGGCGCCGGTAATTGGGGGCGCAGTCCACAGCTGTTGGCGGCCTTGGAAGCGGCGGCCAAAGATCATCCGGTGGGCTGTGATTGCTATCCTTATGCAGCCAGCTCCTCGACCCTGGACCTCAAGCAAGTGACCGACGCGTTTCGCATCACTATCACCTGGTCCACACCGCACCCGGACATGGGCGGGCGCGATTTGCAGGACATCGCCGCCGAGTGGGGCGTTTCACTGATGGATGCCGCCCGCCGTTTGCAACCTGCGGGCGCGGTGTACTACGGCATGGATGAGGCAGATGTACGGCGCATTCTTGCGCACCCGTTGTCGATGGTGGGGTCGGATGGGTTGCCTGAAGACCCGTTTCCTCACCCACGTTTATGGGGCGCCTTCCCTCGCGTACTGGGGCATTTCAGTCGGGATGTCGGTTTGTTCCCGCTGCACACGGCGGTGCACAAGATGACCGGCTTGTCGGCGGCGCGCTTTGGGCTGGCCGAGCGTGGTGAGATCCGTGAAGGGCACTGGGCCGACCTGGTGTTATTTGACCCACTGCGGGTGCGGGATGTGGCCGATTTCAAGGCACCCCAGCGCGCCGCTGAAGGGATTGAGGGGGTGTGGGTCAATGGCGTATTGAGCTATCGCGAGGGGCAGGCCAACGGTGAGAGAGCAGGCCGGTTCCTGGCGCGCAACGGGGATTTGCGTGGCGGATTTTCGTCTCTATAGTTGGGGTTCTTTTAGATGGAGCTGTTGCCATGCACTTAGGAAAAGTCACCCCCATCCTGCGGATGTTCGACGAGGCCAAGGCGTTGGAATTCTACGTCGACTTTCTTGGGTTCAAGGTCGATTGGCAGCATCGTTTCGAGGCGAATTTCCCGTTGTACCTGCAAGTGTCGCTGGGGGAGTGTGTGCTGCATTTGTCCGAGCATCATGGCGATGCTTCGCCAGGGGCGGCCGTGCGGATCCTGGCCCAAGGAGTCGATGCGTATCAGCAGCAGTTGCTGGGCAAAGCGTACCGTTATGCCAAGCCTGGGGTTGAAGATGCGCCCTGGGGGACGCGGGAAATGAGCATCCGCGATCCGTTTGGGAATCGGTTGGTGTTTGTTGAGGACAGCGAGGGCTGAGTGGCAAATTGCGGGCAATAAAAAACCGCCTTAGTAGGGCGGTTTTTTTTGCAAACCCAGTTAGTGGCTGGGGTTGCGGCTTCACAGGAGCACTGACGTGGTACCGATACTACTGTTGCTTTAGGGCCTTATGCAACACTCGACGACAAGCGGTTTTCCACCGCAGTACACATCTTTTTTATTAGTTAAATCTGCAAAAAACAGCAACAACTTTTAAGGCGAACTGAGTGGTGTTTGTCACACCTTGGTGCAGAGTGCTGAGCTAGTATCGCTCTCGTTCTGGGTACATCGTGAAGTAGGTTGACTGGGTTAGCGCGCAAATTTTGGACCGACCGCCACGGGCTAGTAATCCGTGCCGGATTCATGCGGGAGGACCATAAACCCAGCCGCCTCACAGGAGCACTGACGTGCATCCAAAGGCTCACATGTTCCGGTAAGTGCGCTGGAGGTAAGGCCCAACTCACGGAGGGCCGAGTATGTCTAAGTTTGCACGACGTACATGGAGCCTCGCAGTGAACTGCCTACGTGCTTATCACGTATGGAAGTTTCTGCGGGACAGCTTCGATGACCGTTAAGGTCTGAAAAGTTGGAGCCGCCTCGGTTCAGGCCGAGGCGGCTTTTTGGTGTTTTACACCCGGAAATGACTGACCATCTGCTGCAACTGGCTGCCCAACCGTGCCAGTTCCACACTCGACTTGGCCGTCTCATCACTGGCAGTCGCGGTCTGCTCGGACACATCACGCACGTTCACGATACTGCGGCTGATCTCTTCCGCAACGGCGCTTTGCTGTTCGGCGGCCGCGGCAATCTGCTGGTTCATCGACTGGATATTCGACACGGTGCGGGTGATGTTTTCCAAGGATACCCCGGCCTTGCGCGTCAGTTCGACGCTGCTGTCCGTCAGGCTGCGGCTGTTGTTCATCACGCTGGCGACTTGTTGGGTGCCGTTCTGCAAGCCTGCCACCAGGCCTTCGATTTCCTCGGTGGATTTCTGTGTACGCTGCGCCAGGCCGCGCACTTCGTCGGCGACCACGGCAAAGCCACGGCCGGCTTCCCCTGCACGCGCAGCTTCAATGGCGGCGTTGAGGGCCAGCAGGTTGGTCTGTTCGGCCACGGCCTTGATCACGTCCATCACGCTGCCGATCTTGTTGCTCTCTTGTTGCAGGTGCGTCATGGCGTCGGTGGAGCGCGCCACTTCGGCCGCCAGGCGTTCGATCTGGGCGATGGCTTCGGCCACCACTTTATCGCCTTCGCGGGCCTGGCCGTCAGCGTCGGAAGCGGCTTGGGAAGCTTGCTCGGCATTACGCGCAACTTCCTGCACAGTGGCAGTCATTTCATGCATCGCGGTGGCGACCTGATCGGTCTCGATCTTCTGGCTGTTCACGCCGGCGCTGGTTTGCTCGGTCACGGCTGACAACTCTTCGGCGGCGCTGGCGATCTGAGTGACACCGTCGCGGATGCCGCTGATCAGCTCGCGCAAGGTGGTGCCCATGCGCTGGATGCCTTGCTGCAACACGCCCAGTTCATCACGACGGGTCACTTGGATATTGTGGCTCAGGTCGCCCGAAGCGATGCGTTCCACCACGGCCAGCGTCTCCTGGATCGGACGGGTGATCTGGCGCGTGATCACCCACGCGGCAATCACGCCGACCAACAGGGCCAGTAAGGTGCTGATCAACTGCAGGCTGCGGGCCTGGGTGCTTTCAGCGTCGCGACGTTCCAGTTGGATGTCGTACAGCTTGTCGCTGATCGTCACGATATCGGCGCCCTGGGTGGTCATTTCGGCACGGGCGGTGACGATATTGGCGTTGGCCGCTTTGTAGCTCTGCACCGCACTGCGATAAGCAACGAGGGCGGTTTCCAGCGAGGACAATGCGCTTTGCTGCCCAGTACCGAAGGCAACGCTGAGGCCTTTCAAACCCGCCACAGCTTTCTCCAGCTGTGTAGCAGCGCGCGCTTCGGTTTCTGCGTTGGGGCTATTGGTATAGCCGCGCACTTCGTAGCGAGCCTGCAGGAATTCGTTCTTGGCCTGGGTCACGGCCACAAACTGCGTGAAGCGTTCCGGGCTGTCGGGTGACTGCTGCACGCTGGTTTCCAGCGCATTGATTTGTGCGTTGGCGATGTCGGCCTTGGCGCCCATGACATCGCGCGCAGCGTTGCCATTGCGATAGGCCTCGCGCATTTTGTTCAGGGACTGGCGGTAAGCGGTAATCACGTCTTTCTGCTCATTGAGCAGCTTGAGGTTTTCCGGGCTCTTGAAGCTGTCCAGCAGCTTCTGTTGTTGGGCGGCGAAGGCATCGAGGCTGGTCTGCACGTTCTGCGCCACGGCCTCGTCGCCATTGGCCAGCATGTATTGCAAGCGCACGATACGCAGCTTGGTCAACGAGGCGTTGAGCTGAGTGATGTCGCTCATCCAATTGCTACGGTCGATCAAGCCGCCCAGGCTGGTCCAGCCCGTGAGCGCCAGGACTGAAGTGAGGACCAACACCAGGCCGAAGCCCAGGCCGAGTTTGAGATTGACACTGATGTTACCGAACCAGCTGTTCATCGAAAGCCCCTTGAAGAGTGATGTCTGTCTGCTGGACGGTGTGTTTTTGTTTGAGCCAGCCAAGATGTGTAGGGCTGTATCGGCGGGAAAGGATGATTCTGAAATACTTTTATTGGTCGTCGACGAAGGGTCGCTGGCGCGCTACGGCAAAGCCGGGGTGGGGCTGATCACGGCCCGCTCATGTGTGCTAGTCTGCGGGCCCTTTTAGTTCTGGGCGGCGCGGGAAACCGTGGCGTCCTACAGCGGAGCCTCTTCATGTCCGAAGTTAATCTGTCCACCGACGAAACCCGCGTCAGCTACGGTATCGGCCGTCAGTTGGGCGACCAACTGCGCGACAACCCGCCACCGGGCGTCAGCCTGGACGCGATCCTGGCCGGCCTGACCGACGCGTTCGCAGGCAAGCCAAGCCGTGTTGACCAAGAGCAAATGGCGGCCAGCTTCAAAGTGATCCGCGAAATCATGCAAGCCGAAGCCGCTGCCAAGGCTGAAGCAGCCGCAGGCGCTGGCCTGGCCTTCCTGGCGGAAAACGCCAAGCGTGATGGCATCACCACCCTGGCTTCCGGCCTGCAATTTGAAGTGCTGACGGCCGGTACCGGCGCCAAGCCGACCCGTGAAGACCAAGTGCGTACTCACTACCACGGCACCCTGATCGACGGCACTGTGTTCGACAGCTCCTACGAGCGCGGCCAGCCTGCAGAATTCCCGGTTGGCGGCGTGATCGCCGGCTGGACCGAAGCCCTGCAACTGATGAATGCCGGCAGCAAATGGCGCCTGTACGTGCCGAGCGAACTGGCTTACGGCGCTCAAGGCGTTGGCAGCATCCCGCCGCACAGCGTTCTGGTATTCGACGTCGAGCTGCTCGACGTTCTGTAAGACCCGCTGGTTACCTGTTGGGACGAACGCGTTCGCCCCAACAGGCATTTGCCAGTTTCTTCATGGATGGAACTTGCCATTCAAGTCGGTCGCCGGGCGCAACGCTCGCGCATAGCAGAACAGAAACAGATTCCTCACCACTTCTTTCAGCACCCCAGGCTCACTGGAACTCAGGCCATTGACGTCCAGATCGCCCTGGTCCTGCAGCTCGTTCAGCGCTTCTTCTTCAAGCACCGCACAGACTTCACCGGTTTCCCGATGCAGGATTCGCAGGTAAGGGTGAGGGCGATCCAGCCAGGCATCTATCAAATAAGTCATGGTCGTTCTCCTTGATGGGTTTCAATGAGAATAATTCTTATTCGTAGAATAGCAAGTGTCTATTGGCAGTTTCTGGTTTTTTCTGTGTGGGTATTGCTTTCGATCAACGCAGAGGGCAAAACGCCACCCCGCGGCGGGCGCGGGATGGAATGCAGCAGGATCAGACTTTGCGCACGAACTCGGACTTGAGCTTCATCGGGCCGATACCGTCGATCTTGCAATCGATGTCGTGGTCGCCGTCGCACAGGCGGATGTTCTTGACCTTGGTGCCGACTTTGACCACCAGGGAAGTGCCCTTGACCTTGAGGTCCTTGATCACGGTGATGGTGTCGCCGTCCTGCAGGACGTTGCCCACAGAGTCTTTCTTCACGGTTTCATCGCCAACCACTTCGGCCTCGCCAGTGGCGGACCATTCATGGGCGCATTCCGGGCAGATCAGCTGGGCGCCGTCTTCGTAGGTGTATTCGGAATTGCATTTGGGGCAGGGAGGCAACGTGCTCACTAAAGCTCCTAGAAAGTCAGGGATGGCTAAAAGTCGCACATTATATAGGGTTTTGTAGCCGGGACGGGATCTTGAATTGGCAATGAATTCAAAATGTGGGAGCGGGCTTGCTCGCGAAGGCGCAGGGTCAGTCAATAATTGTATTTACTGACCCTGCGCCTTCGCGAGCAAGCCCGCTCCCACACAAGCCCACTCACCACTGCGCGAAATCAGTGAGTACGAGCGACCGCAAACTCACTCAGCTCAACCAGGGCATCCCGGTATTCACTGGCCGGCAGCGCTTCCAGGCATGTGATCGCCCGCGCCACGTAGTCACGCGCCAGTTGCGCGGTGTACTCCAGGGAACCCGAGGCTTCCACAGCGGCACGGATGGCTTCCAGGTCTTCGATGCCGCCTTTCTGGATCGCCTTGCGCACCAGGGCAGCCTGTTCCGGCGTGCCTTCGCGCATGGTATAGATCAGCGGCAAGGTCGGCTTGCCCTCGGCCAGGTCGTCACCGACGTTCTTGCCCAGGGTTTCGGCGTCGCCCTTGTAATCGAGCAGGTCATCCACCAGTTGGAACGCCACGCCCAGGTGATCACCGAACGTGCGCAGCGCCTCGGCCTGTTCGGCGGTGGCGCCACACAGCGCGGCGGCACTGTGGGTAGAGGCTTCGAAGAGCATCGCGGTTTTGCCGCGAATCACTTCCATATAGGTTTCTTCGGTGGTGCTGGCGTCGCGGACTTTGGACAACTGCAACACTTCGCCTTCGGCGATGATGCGTGTGGCCTGTGAAAGAATCTTCATCACGGGCATCGAGCCCAGCTCGACCATCATTTCGAACGAACGCGAATACAGGAAGTCGCCCACCAACACGCTGGGCGCATTGCCCCACATGGCGTTTGCGGTCTCGCGACCACGGCGCATGCCGGACATGTCGACCACGTCGTCATGCAGCAGGGTGGCGGTGTGCAGAAATTCGATGGTGGCGGCCAGCAGGCGCAGGTCGTCGCCTTGACGGCCCAGGGCCTTGCCACACAGCAACACTAATAAAGGACGCAGGCGTTTGCCGCCCGCCGACGTAATGTAGTCGCCAATTTTGGAGACCAGCGGCACTTTAGACGTCAGCTGCTGCTTGATGATGCCGTCGACGGCGCTAAAATCGTCCGCGACCGCGCGGTAGAAAGCTTGGGGTTGCATCAGCGACAGTCGCTCCAGAAGGGTTGCGCGGCATGCTAGGACCCTCACCCCCGGGTGTCAAGGCGCGATAGACGGCCCCTTGCAAGCCTCCCATAGCTTGCGTACAATCGCGCACCCTGAACTTCCTGGGCAGCACCTGCCTTACGCAATTGCATTCGGGACGTCCATCCCATGCAGCCATGCCAGCCAATACCTCTTCTTATAAAGCGCTGGGTGAGCAGGATTATCGGAGAAATACCATGTCGTACGCAGTAATTGTTACTGGTGGCAAGCAATACAAAGTCGCCCCAGGTGAATACCTGAAGATCGAGAAACTGGAAGTCGCTACTGGCGAATCCGTTACTTTTGATCGCGTTCTGTTGGTCGCCAATGGCGATGACGTGAACATCGGCGCTCCAGTTGTTGCTGGCGCTACCGTTGTGGCTGAAGTGATCTCCCAAGGTCGTCACGATAAAGTCCGCATCATCAAGTTCCGTCGTCGTAAGCACCACATGAAGCGTATGGGCCACCGCCAGTGGTACACCGAGATCAAAATCACCGGTATTCAGGCTTAATTTCAGCCTAATTCCTCACTAGGAGAATTGACTCATGGCACACAAAAAAGCTGGTGGTAGTACCCGTAACGGTCGCGACTCAGAAGCCAAACGCCTTGGCGTGAAGATGTATGGCGGCCAGAAAATCATTCCGGGCAACATCATCGTGCGTCAGCGCGGCACCCAATTCCACGCCGGTTACGGTGTTGGCATGGGTAAAGATCACACCCTCTTCGCTAAAATCGAAGGCGTGATCAAGTTCGAAGTAAAGGGCGCGTTCAACCGCCGTTACGTGAGCGTTGTCGCAGCTTAATTGCGAGATCGCTGGAAAAGCCCTGTCTTGCGACGGGGCTTTTTCGTTTGTGGAGTGAGTCTCTTGCAAAGCTGTCTGTGATGAGCTCAGGCGCTGGTTTGCGGTCGCTGATTGAGGTCGCTGCGCTCATTTTTGCAAGAGTCTTATGTCTTGGTTTCTTAAGCTCGTCCATGCGGCGAGAGGCGTTTTGTTATGAAGTTCGTTGATGAAGTTTCCATCCGAGTAAAAGCAGGCGACGGCGGTAACGGTTGCATGAGTTTCCGTCGCGAAAAATTCATCGAAAACGGTGGCCCGAACGGCGGTGACGGCGGTGACGGCGGTTCCATCTACATGATGGCCGACGAGAACCTCAACACCCTGGTCGACTACCGTTACACCCGGCACTTCGATGCCGAGCGTGGCTCCAACGGCGGCAGCACCGACTGCACCGGTAAAAAAGGTGAAGACCTGGTACTGCGCGTACCGGTCGGCACCACGATCATCGACTCCGCGACCCAGGAAGTGATTGGCGACCTGACCAAGGCCGGCCAGAAACTGATGGTTGTGCAGGGCGGCTGGCACGGTCTGGGTAACACCCGATTCAAGTCCAGTACCAACCGCGCACCGCGCCAGACCACGCCGGGCAAGCCAGGCGAGCAGCGTGACCTCAAGCTGGAAATGAAAGTACTGGCGGACGTGGGCCTGCTGGGCCTGCCGAACGCGGGCAAAAGTACCTTCATCCGCTCGGTATCGGCCGCCAAACCGAAAGTCGCCGACTACCCGTTCACGACCCTGGTGCCAAACCTGGGCGTGGTCAGCGTAGACCGCTGGAAAAGCTTCGTGGTTGCCGACATTCCTGGCTTGATCGAAGGCGCTTCCGACGGCGCAGGCCTGGGTATCCGCTTCCTCAAGCACTTGTCCCGCACCCGTTTGCTGCTGCACCTCGTCGACATGGCACCGCTGGATGACACCAGTGCCGCCGATGCCGCCGAAGTCATCGTCAGCGAGCTGACCAAGTTCAGCCCGGCCCTGGCCGAGCGCGATCGCTGGTTGGTACTGAACAAGTGCGACCAGATCCTGGAAGAAGAGCACGAAGAGCGCGTCAAGGAGATCGTTGATCGCCTGGAGTGGGAAGGTCCGGTCTACGTCATCTCGGCCATCGCCAAAGAAGGCACCGAGCGCCTGACCCGCGACATCATGCGTTACCTGGAAGACCGTGCCGACCGCCTGGCGGCCGACCCGGTGTACAAGGCCGAACTCGCCGAGCTCGACCAGCAGATCGAAGACGAAGCCCGTGCCCAGTTGCAGGCTCTGGACGACCAGCGTGCCCTGCGCCGCAGCGGCGTGAAGTCGGTCCACGACATCGGTGACGATGATTGGGACGAAGAAGACGTGGATGATGAAGACGGTCCGGAAATCATTTACGTGCGTGACTGATCCGTTGCGATAAACTTGAACGCCGCTCCCTGGAGCGGCGTTTTGGTATCCGGGTATAACGTTATGGGCAGCGCTGGGTCGCGCGGCCCTCACTCTAAGGTTGAAGATGATGCGGAGCAAAGTGACAGGTGCGCAGCGCTGGGTCGTGAAAATCGGCAGTGCGCTGTTGACGGCGGATGGCAAAGGTCTGGATCGCGCAGCCATGAGCGTCTGGGTCGAGCAGATGGTGGCCTTGCATGAAGCAGGCGTTGAGTTGGTGCTGGTGTCGTCCGGAGCGGTTGCCGCCGGGATGAGCCGCCTCGGCTGGACCGCGCGACCCAGCGCGATGCACGAACTGCAAGCCGCCGCCGCCATCGGCCAGATGGGCCTGGTGCAAGCCTGGGAATCCAGCTTTGCCGAGCACGGCCGCCACACGGCGCAGGTGCTGCTGACCCACGACGACCTGTCCGACCGCAAGCGCTACCTCAACGCCCGCAGCACCTTGCGCGCGCTGGTGGAGCTCAAGGTCATCCCGGTCATCAACGAGAACGACACCGTGGTCACCGACGAAATCCGCTTCGGTGACAACGACACCCTGGCCGCCCTGGTGGCCAATCTGGTAGAGGCCGACCTGCTGGTGATCCTCACCGACCGCGATGGCATGTTCGACGCCGACCCGCGCAACAACCCCGATGCCCAGCTTATCTACGAAGCCCGCGCCGATGACCCGGCGCTGGATGCGGTCGCCGGCAGTGTCGGCGGTGCCCTGGGTCGCGGTGGCATGCAGACCAAGCTGCGCGCTGCGCGCCTGGCCGCGCGTTCGGGGGCCCACACCATCATCGTCGGCGGGCGCCTGGAGCGCGTGCTCGATCGCCTCAAGGCCGGTGAGCGCATCGGTACGTTGCTGTCGCCGGAGCGCGGCATGCTGGCGGCGCGCAAGCAATGGCTGGCCGGTCATCTGCAAACCCGTGGCACCCTGGTGCTGGACGCGGGCGCAGTGGCGGCGTTGTCCCAGGGCAACAAGAGCCTGCTGCCGGTGGGTGTGAAGTTGGTGCAGGGCAGCTTCCGTCGTGGCGAAATGGTGGTGTGCGTCGCACCAGACGGTCGCGAGATTGCGCGCGGCCTGGCCAACTACAGCGCCCTGGAAGCACAAAAGATTATTGGACAACCCTCCGACGCCATTGTCGGACTCTTGGGTTATATGGCAGAACCGGAACTGGTTCACCGCGACAACCTGATCCTGGTCTAACCATAGGAAATACACGATGCGCGTGATGAAGGGATTGCTCGGCCTGCTGTTGGCCATGCCGCTGCTGGCCTCGGCCGAAGAGGTCGGCCAGGTGTCGACGGTGTTCAAGTTCGTCGGCCCCAACGATCGGATTGTGGTCGAAGCGTTTGACGACCCCAAGGTCGATGGCGTGACGTGCTACCTGTCCCGCGCCAAGACCGGCGGCGTAAAGGGCGGCCTGGGCCTGGCCGAAGACCGTGCCGAAGCCTCGATCGCCTGCCGCCAGGTGGGCCCGATCCACTTCAAGGGTGAGCTCAAGGACGGCGACGAAGTGTTCAAGGAGCGCACCTCCCTGGTGTTCAAGACCATGCAGGTCGTGCGTTTCCTCGACAAGAAGCGCAACACCCTGGTGTATCTGGTCTACAGCGACCGCCTGATCGAAGGCAGCCCGCAGAATGCGGTGACGGCGATTCCTATTCTGCCCTGGCCGACCGCTCAGTAACCTGCAGGCGAGTTTCGTCACTGGCGTCTATGATTGCAGCTTTGCCGGTTGTAAGCTCCGAAGGGCTGCAATGCAAAGAACATGGGATATCTGGAGTTCGTCATGAGTGCTTTCCACGATCTGAAACTCAAAGCCTTGGACGGACGAGCGCTACCGCTGGCGCCTTTCAAGGGCCAAGTCGTGCTGGTGGTCAATGTGGCGTCCAAATGTGGTTTGACCCCGCAATACGCGGCGTTGGAGAACCTCTACGAGCAGTACAAGGACCAAGGGTTTACCGTGCTTGGCCTGCCCTGCAACCAGTTTGCCGGTCAGGAACCGGGCAGCGAGGAAGAAATCAGCGAGTTCTGTAGCCTGAACTACGGCGTGACTTTTCCACTGGGCAGCAAGATCGAGGTCAACGGCCCTGATCGGCACCAGTTGTACCGCTTGCTGGCGGGCGAGGGCGCTGAATTCCCCGGGGATATCACCTGGAACTTCGAGAAATTCCTGTTAGGTAAAGATGGCCGCGTACTTGCGCGCTTCTCACCCCGTACGTCCCCTGACGATCCCTCCATCATCCAGGCGATCGAAAAAGCCCTGAGCTGACTCCAATCTACTGTAGGAGCGAGCTTGCTCGCGAAAAACGCCAACGATAACGCGTCCTTCCTTAAGTACGTGGCGTCCTCGGGTGCTTCGCGAGCAAGCTCGCTCCTACAGGTATTCGGGTGCTTCTGTACCTTAATCATTTAGATCAATAGTGCTATGAGTGGCGCTGTGGTCTGCATATTATCCACGTCATAAATTTCTTTGCCGTGGAGCGTTCCATGCCCGTCCAAGCCTTGTTCAAACCCTTCCAGCTCGGTGCATTGCAACTGTCGACCCGCGTGGTCATGGCGCCCATGACCCGTTCGTTCTCCCCAGGTGGCGTACCCAACTCCAACGTCATCAAGTACTACCGCCGCCGTGCCGCTGCCGGTGTGGGCTTGATCATCACTGAAGGCACCGTGGTCGATCACCCAGCCTCCAACGGCTACCCCAACGTGCCGCATTTCTACGGCGAAGCCGCGTTGGCCGGCTGGAAGAAAGTGGTCGATGCGGTCCACGCCGAAGGCGCAAAGATTGTCCCGCAGCTGTGGCATGTGGGCAGTGTGCGCCGTATCGGCACCGAGCCTGACGCCAGCGTGCCGGCTTATGGCCCGATGGAAAAGCTCAAGGACGGCAATGTCGTTGTGCACGGCATGACCAAGCAAGACATCAAGGACGTGATCAACGCCTTCGCCCAGGCCGCCAAGGATGCCCAGGCGATCGGCATGGACGGCGTGGAAATCCACGGTGCCCACGGCTACCTCGTCGACCAGTTTTTCTGGGAAGGCAGCAACCAGCGCACCGACGAATACGGTGGCAGCATGGCCAACCGTTCGCGCTTTGCCATTGAACTGATCCAGGCGACCCGCGCCGCTGTCGGCCCGGACTTTCCGATCATCTTGCGTTTCTCCCAGTGGAAGCAGCAGGACTACACCGCGCGCCTGGTACAAACCCCTGAAGCGTTGGGTGAGTTCCTCAAGCCACTGGCTGACGCTGGCGTGGATATTTTTCACTGCTCCACTCGCCGTTTCTGGGAGCCGGAATTTGAAGGCTCCGACCTCAACCTGGCCGGCTGGACGCGTCAGCTTACCGGTAAGCCAACCATCACCGTGGGCAGCGTGGGCCTGGATGGCGAGTTCCTGCAGTTCATGGTCAACACCGACAAGGTCGCCCAGCCTGCCAGCCTGGAGAAACTGCTGGAGCGCCTGAACAACGATGAGTTCGACCTCGTAGCCGTGGGCCGTGCGTTGCTGGTGGACCCGGATTGGGCCGTGAAGGTGCGCGAAGGGCGTGAGGGCGACATCTTGCCCTTCAGTCGTGAGGCGTTGATGACCCTGGTGTGAGCGGTGAGAGGGCAGGCACTCGCTGACTGTCCTCGCATACCCCACGCAACTGGCGCTCGAATTGCTCGATAATCGCCGGCCAGCCCTGACGGCTGGCATGTTGTCGGGCATTCAAGCGCGCTCTGCGTAGCGTTTCGCGCTCCTCCAGCAGCCAGATGGCCGCATCGCAAAACGCGTTTTCATCCCCAGGCATTGCCAGTGCGCCGCTATAGCCATGACGCAGATGCTGGCTTGCGGCTGCTTGATCATAAGCCACCACGCCCAGGCCTGAAGCCATCGCTTCAAGTACCACATTGCCGAACGTTTCGGTCAGGCTTGGGAACAGGAACAAATCCCCTGAGGCGTAATGCTTTGCCAACTCCTCGCCGCGTTGAGCTCCGCAGAACACCGCATCGGGCAAGTCACGTTCCAATGACGAACGTTGGGGGCCATCACCGACGATAATCAGCTTCATGCGCCGCCTTGGGTAGGTAGCTTGCAATGCCTCAAAGCAGCGCTTGAGCAGCCCCAGGTTCTTCTCCTGGGCCAGGCGTCCCACATGCAGGACGGCAATATCGTCGTTCGCCAAGCCCCAATCATCACGCAAGGCATTATTGCGTTTGGCTGGATGGAACAGATGGCTGTCCACCCCCCGCGACAACATGCCCAGACGCTCGAAATGTCGACGCTCCAACTCCAGGCGCTGACTGGCGCTTGGCACCAGGGTCAGGCTCGAGCGGTTATGAAACCAGCGCAGGTAATGGGTGACCACGCGGCTCAACAGGCTCAAGCCATACTGGTTCGAATACTGCTGGAAATTGGTATGAAAGCCGCTGACCACGCTGATGCCCAGGCGCCGCGCGGCGCGCAACGCCGAAAGCCCCAGCGGCCCTTCGGTGGCGATATACAGCACATCGGGGCGCTGGCGCGTCCAGCGGCGCAGTAACTTGCGCATTGACGATTGGCCCCATTGCAGGCCTGGATAGCCGGGCAGTGGCCAGCCGCGGCACAGCAGCAGTTCATCGTCGCTGGGGCGGCTTTGGTCGGCACTCTGGCGTGGGCGTACCAGCTCGACCTGATGGCCGCGTGAGCGCAAACCTTCGCACAGGCGGCCAAGGGTATTGGCCACCCCGTTGATCTCCGGCGGGAAGGTTTCGGTAATGAGGGTGATGTGAAGCGAGGCTGTCGTCATGACCCACAGTGTCGGCGTGGGCCATGTCGCCATTGTGTCAGTGCGATGATGGATTTATGACTTGGCCACCGCTTGCTGCGCCATCGTTTCGGCGCCTTGTTCACGCACCCAGAACAACGTCGCGCCGGCCACCGCCGCTGGCATCATTAACAGGTTGACCACCGGCACCAGCAGCACCAGGTAAACAATGCCGCCAAAGCTCATGCTCTGCCAGCGCTTCTGGCGCAGCCACGCGAGCATCTCGTTCCAGCCCAGCTTGTGGTTATCGGCCGGGTAGTCGATGTACTGGATCGCCATCATCCACACGCCAAACAGCAGCCACAGCGGCGCCGCGATCAGGTTGACCACCGGGATGAACGACAGGATAAACAGGCCGATGGCACGTGGCAGGAAGTAACCCAGCTTGCGCATCTCCCGCGCCAGGGTGCGTGGGACCATGGCGGCCAGTTCAGCCCAACTGAACGGCGGGAAGTCATCGGTGCCACGTACCACGACCTCAACCTTCTCGGCGAGAAACCCGTTGAACGGCGCGGCGATGATATTGGCGAGCATGGTGAAGGTGAAAAACACCATCAGCACCACCAGCACCACAAACAGCGGCCACAACAGGTAATTCAAAAAGCCTAGCCAGTGGGGCAGCGTTGGCATCAAGCTATCGACCCACAGGCTGAACTGATGGCCGGCGAAATAGATCAACCCGACGAACAACACCAGGTTGATCGCCAACGGCAGCAACACGAACAGGCGCAGGCCAGGGCTCAACACCAGTTTGAGGCCTTCACGCAGGTATTGCGGGCCGGAAAGAGCAGGGGCGGGCATGGAGTACTCCGAGCAAAATGGCGAACGCGCCGACCTTACCGGCTTTGCTCCTGATGTGAAAGCGTGGGCAGGTAGGCGACATCCAGGGTTACAAAGGGGTCGATTAACTTGAATGCGCGCATAGAGAACACCTATGAGCTGGATTGTTAATGCGTATTTCCTTAATCTTGCCCCCCTCGATACGCTGCACCCATTATTTTTCAGGACCTGGCGAGTTAAAGCCTTCCCCAAGTGCTTCGCCGTCCTTTTTTATTCCCGCTGCCCTGTGGTCTGGGCGGTCGGTAGGAGTGAGTCATGTCAGATACCCGTCATTCCCGAGTGATTATTCTCGGTTCCGGCCCTGCCGGTTACAGCGCCGCTGTCTACGCTGCCCGGGCCAATCTAAAGCCGCTGCTGATCACCGGCATGCAGGCGGGCGGTCAGTTGACCACCACTACTGAAGTCGACAACTGGCCGGGCGATGTGCACGGCTTGACCGGCCCGGTGCTGATGGAGCGTATGAAAGAGCACGCCGAGCGCTTTGAAACCGAGATCGTCTTCGACCATATCAACAAGGTCGACTTCTCGAAAAAGCCTTACAGCCTGACCGGTGACAGCGGTGTGTACACCTGCGACGCGCTGATCATCGCCACCGGCGCCAGTGCTCGATACCTGGGCCTGCCGTCGGAAGAAGCGTTCATGGGCAAGGGCGTTTCGGCCTGCGCCACCTGCGATGGTTTCTTCTACCGCAACAAGCCGGTTGCCGTGGTCGGCGGTGGCAACACTGCCGTGGAAGAGGCGCTGTACCTGGCCAACATCGCCAGCACCGTGACCCTGGTTCACCGCCGCGAGACCTTCCGCGCCGAGAAAATCCTGATCGACAAGCTGCACGCCCGTGTCGCTGAAGGCAAGATCATCCTCAAGCTCAACGCCACCCTGGATGAAGTCCTGGGCGACAACATGGGCGTGACCGGTGCGCGCCTGAAAAACAACGACGGCAGCTTCGACGAGCTGAAAGTCGACGGTGTGTTCATCGCCATCGGCCACACCCCGAACACCTCGCTGTTCGAAGGCGTGCTGGAAGCCAAGGACGGGTACCTGGTGGTGCAGGGTGGCCGTGAAGGCAATGCGACTGCGACCAACATCGAAGGTATCTTCGCTGCCGGCGACGTGGCAGACCACGTCTACCGCCAGGCCATCACCTCGGCCGGCGCTGGTTGCATGGCGGCCCTGGATGCCGAGCGTTACCTCGACGGTTTGAAGGACGCTTCGTTCTAAACCCGTTGACTCAAAAAAGCCGGCTGCGAAGCCGGCTTTTTTATGTCTGCGATCCAGCCCACACAGTAAAACAAATGTGGGAGCTGGCTTGCCTGCGAAGGCGGCCTAACAGCCGACGCCAATCTACCTGACACCTCGCAATCAAACTGTGGGAGCGGGCTTGCTCGCGAAGGCGGCCTAAACAGTCAACACAGTTGGACCGTGTACATATCCATTCCTGCGGTAACGGCCACTTAGGGTTCCGCCCTGACGGCGGCTCACTTTT